>NZ_JBFRSX010000028.1:0-99902 GCF_041473835.1 Vibrio sp. 10N.222.55.A1
AATACGTGGATTCCATATATGAAATGGGGCAAGCAATGATCGCGCTTAGAAAAGTCTGGGCATAAACAAGCCAACACTAACCTCACTAGTTTGGAGCTAAAAAGTGAATTGCAGCAGTCAATGTAGGGAGCGATGAGTGCTCGGCATTCGCGTGCTTTGCGATGGTCTATCCAACATATAAGATCAAAAAAGCGAGCACTAAGCTCGCTTTTAACTATCTGTTTTTGAAAAAATTACAGCAGTTCAACCGACTGCTGGGCGATCACGAATTCTTCGTTAGTTGGCAAGGTATTAGTACAGCACACATATTACAGCTTCCTCGAACAAACTTTTGAACATTTATGAGTCAGTGATTCTGCTAAATTAGCATTTAAAGGATTAACTCAGGTATTGCAAATCTCTAGCTACGTGGCCAAGTTCACTTAGCTACTACAGGAGCCGTTCAAGTCTTAAAAAACATCATCCCAATACGGTAAATCACCATAATAGTTACTGAGAAACTCGATAAAAACACTCAACTTAGTCGCAATCAGCTTACGGTGCGGATACACCGCATATAGCGCCATGGGTTCTGGCTCAAACTCTTTTAGAATAACGTTAAGTTGGCCCTTCTTTACTGCGTCAGACACGATAAAGGTGGGTTGAAAAACATAGCCCTCTCCCGCTATAGCGGACTCAACGAGGATATCGCCGTTGTTGCAGGAAATACCGGAACTCTCCTCTTTTGACGAGCGCTTCAGCGCATTCATAAGTGGGGACTCGGATTGACTGTAATCCATGTAGCTGTAGCTTAGCAGATGCTCTGGAATAAGCTGTTCCGGATGCTCTGGCGTTCCATGCCGTTCAAGATAGTCTGGGGAAGCACACATAACCAACCGAACCGGAGCAACACGCTTTGCAATTAAGGATGAGCTTTTTAATTGCCCGATCCGTAACGCTAAATCAAAGCCCTCCTCAACCACATCGACTTTCCGATCGTTGAGTTGCAAATCGATACCCACAGCCGGATTGAGCTGCTTAAAATCCCGAATAAGTGAAGCGAGATGCTTGGTAGCAAAAGTCACCGGAGCACTGATACGCAGTAAACCTTGCGCCTCATTCTTTAACTGCCCCATGCTCCCTTCCATGTCTTGAATACTTTCCAAAATGTGCTGAACGTGTTGCACACATCGCTCGCCCGCTTCTGTAAGGTGTACTTTTCTCGTCGTGCGGTTCAGCAGGCGTACCCCGAGTTGTTCCTCAAAATGAGATACGTACTTACTGACCAACTGATTTGACGTTCCCAGTTTCTCTGCTGCCTTGGTAAAACTGCCTTCTCTAGAGACCGTGAGAAACGCCTTCATGGTGTCAATCCTATCCATTAAACAAATCCTTTTAATAAGTCAATTACCAACAATACATTGGAAATCATTCAATGATAATGCCATTTATCATCTAAAGGAGAAGGATTAATCTTATTCCCAAGTTAAGACTTACTTGAATAAATCAACTCTGAGGGAAATACCATGAACAAGCACATTTTTAACAAAGTAATTCAATCCAATGCTGGCTTTGCGGCACTAGTACTGAGAGTTCCGGTAGGAATCATTTTGGCTGCACATGGTGCGCAAAAGCTGTTTGGCTGGTTTGGTGGCTATGGACTTGAAGGCACTGGCCAATGGATGGCAAGCATTGGGCTAGCACCCGGTTACCTAATGGCATTGATGGCTGGCAGTGCAGAATTCTTCGGAGGTTTAGCCTTGATATTTGGCCTTTTGACTCGCCCAGCAGCACTAGTCAATGCATTTGCCATGTTAGTGGCAATCTTCAGCGTTCACATCAGCCATGGCTTATTTATCAGCAATAACGGTTACGAGTTTGCTTTGGCGTTATTCGCTGCCACTTTAGCGCTAGCCATTCAAGGTGGCGGAAAGTTTGCCATTGATAACCGCTTACTTGGTGCAACCAAAACCGCTTAATAAAAGCTATTGGACTCGAAACAAATTAGACAAACAACAGACGCCCATGGCGTACGCTCGCAGGGGGCTCTTCGAAAAAAGGAAAGATTATGTTGGTAAATGGTAAGTGGGAACGCAAGTGGGATCCCGTTCAAGAGAAAGACAGTGAAGGCCGCTTCATCCGCCAAAGCAGCGCATTTACAAATCGCATTGACGATGTACAGTCAGCAGTCGATAAAGGTTTGCGACTCTATGCTGCTTACATTTGTCCTTGGGCAACACGCACATTAATTGCTCGCTCGTTGTTTAACTTAGAAGATGTAATTGACGTAAAAATCTTAGACCCAGTACTAACAGATTTCGGTTGGCAATTTGGGGGTGAATCTGATTCAACGGTAGGCTCTACAGAGAGTGGCATTGAGGGAGTGCAATACGCTCTCCATCTCTATACGATGACTGATGACCAATACACTGGTCGAGCGACTGTGCCTGTACTTTGGGATTGTGGTGATAACAAAATCATCAACAACGAGTCTGCTGATATTCTTCATATTTTGAACGAAGACTTACGACCGATTCATAATTCAAACATCAATTTGTACCCGACTGAGTTGCAGTCACAAATTGAAGAGTTTAATGGCAGTATCTACGACAGCTTAAACAATGGCGTGTATCGCGCAGGATTCGCTTCCAGCCAGAAAGCTTACGACGAAGCCATGGTTGATATTTTCGCTCGCTTAGAAGAACTGGAAACACATTTTGCGAATAACGATTTTGCCGTTGGCAACCAACTAACCGAAAGCGACATTCGGTTATTCGTTACCTTGATCCGATTTGATGTGGCCTACCATGGCCTATTTAAAACTAACATCAAAGCCATCTCTGACTACCCTGCGTTGTCAGCGTATTTGGACCGCTTATTACAAATCGAAGCCTTTGCGAAAAACACTCGTGTCGATCATATTAAAGCGGGCTATTACTCGGTAACTGCGCTAAATCCATCTGGCATAATTCCTCAGGGGCCGTACTTGGATTGGTTTAAATATTTACCGGAGGGAGTATGAAACTAGCACCTCTGATGTTCGTCGGTCACGGTTCTCCGATGTTTGCGTTAGGCGCAAGCATCGTGGCTCAACAACAGGCGACCGATAATTTAACCCATCAAGTAGCTAAATTTGATGATGTGGAAGCTATATTAGTGATATCACCACATTGGGTTGCCCGCGGTAATGTCGTTATCACCAACGACCAACCAGAAACCATTCACGACTTTGGTGGCTTTCCACCTGAATTGTACGAGTTGAACTATCCTGCTGTGGGCTCACACATTGTTGGTAATAAAGTCATCGACTTATTAAACAACAATGGTTTCGAAACCAAGGCGGACAATTACCGAGGCTGGGATCACGGTGTTTGGGTACCGCCGTGTCACTTGCGCCCAAATGCAGACAAGCCAATAGTGCAATTGTCGCTGAATGTTGATCTGTCACCAGATGAACTAGAAAAGCTCGGTAATACCTTGAAACAATTGCGTAAGCAGAATATTGCGGTTATCTGCTCAGGTAGCCTGACGCACAATTTATATGACATTCGAATGAGTCACGAGCCCGTCGCAGATTATGCAAACAAATTCCAAAATTGGGCACGGAAAATCGCTCTTGAAGGCAATTTAGCGGAGGCAAAACAGCCTCACGTTAAGTCTGTTCACTATACGAAGTCACACCCTACCTCTGAGCATTATTTGCCGTTAGTTATTGCTATGGGAGCAAAAGATGACGCTGATAATCTTACGGTGTTGGAAAGTCCAATCTTGCATCACTCCATTTCAATGGAGAGTTATGTTTGGTCTCAGTGAGCAATAACATTACTTTAGTTTAGAAAAACAGCATCAACCAAGATAAGTATAAACTGCAAGGCTAAGAATGGGGCAGGAATGAGTTGAACCAGGAAGAATTCCTTCCTAGTTGCCAGTAGGCAAAGTGCAATCCGTCAGTTTAGTACCAAATGTCTAGCTCCGTGATCACACGAGTCAAACCTCAGGTCTATGAAGCCTCTGGACATTTCCGAGTTGCGTTTTATCTAATTTAGTAAGTCATGAATTAACAGAAGTAGGGCAACTCGCTTAGTCGAGTGTCCAGTATCACTGGTGCAGATCAGTTATCATATTTTAAGTAAATCACTCTAGAAAGGAAGCGAAACCTATGAATTTTAGTTTTGAACAACTTCTCGCGTTCGTGACCGTTTATGAACAACTCTCGTTTAGCAAAGCCGCGGTCAAACTCAATAAGCACCGAACTACGATAGGGCAGGTGATTACCAACCTTGAAGACCAACTAGCGGTCAGTTTGTTTGAACGAGTGGGGCGTTCGGTAGAGCCAACTGAAGATGGTCACCTTCTTTATCACAATGCTAAATTAACCATCGAGCAAGCGCGTACTTTCGATAAATTGGCGCTAAGCCTCTCTTATGGTGGATTAGAAAGCGTCAACATCGCTTATTCTAGTGTGATTCCTCATCGCGCTTTGGTTGAAATCCGCCAGCAATTTCTTCGCGATTTTCCGCTAATGCGCGTGAACTTTTTTGTTAGGAATAAACAGGACATCAAAAGAGGCATAGATAGTGGCGAATACCATTTTGGTATCGTCAATGTGCATGACCGTCAGGCGATGTATAGCTTTGATGCTACTTTCCTTGGGCATTTCGAATTTCTCCCTTTTGTTCAAAAAGGTGGAGATCTATCTAGGTTGGAGAAAAGTGCAGTCTTGGTGGCTCTGAAAAACAGCAAACAATTTGTCTTACGATCTTTTATTGAAGAAGGTATGTCAGAGAAGATTATTTACAGCTCAGACAATGAAGCAATCGATCAACTTGCCCTAGTGATAAAGATGGTCGAAGCGGGGTTGGGTTGGGCGTTACTGCCTAAAACCTTTGCTAATACTGAGTTTGCCAATCATGCTATTGAGCCAGTTGAAGCCGATGAGATGCTAGAGGGCTTCAAGTTTGGCTTCGCGCTTTGGTGTCCACATTCCAAACAAATTGTTGATATTAAAAAGTCGTTAATCACCGTGATAAACAATTATCGCAAGCGATTTGAAGATGGTCTCCGTCGTTAACTCATAGACTCATCCAATTTTTTAACAAGGTTCAATTAGAGCCTTGTTTTCGTTTCAGTTAACTTTAAGTTCGAGTTTTGATGGATTACACCCTTTATATAGGAGTGTGAGGTATCAAGCTGACTATCTCTTCAGTCATGTCACTTTCCCTGTACCTTTAAATAATATAAAAGATATCATACAGTTTGTTGTGATTTTACCCCCAGCCCGTGAAGATAAAGTGACTAAATGGTTGATGTGATACATAGCAATTGTTCACAACTAAAGTTCATAAGGATGGATGACTTTTAGTAGGGAAAATGTTCGCATCCTAAACGATGTAGAGTATTCAATCTAAGTGATTTTGGGGCAAATCCGTGTTAGTCCTACTAAAAATCCCCTCCTAGCCTCCCCTTAATCAGTATCTACAATCCATTGTGGTTCGTAGAAAGGGGAGGAACTGAATACAGATCGTTACATGTGCAGTTACACATTCAGCGCTAAAGAAGGTTCTCCCCCTCGGTCGTCAATCTAGAGGGGGGATAAACTTAATTGGAGGGGGAGTTAGAGGGGGTGGGTGTTCGAAATCAGCCCGAACGCACAGGATATCAATGCTCTCAATTCAGAAAAACATTACGCTTCACCCAAAAGATTGGAATGCCTAAGCGTTCCAATTTTAATATCTGATTTACCTACGCCGCCTAGTGCACCGAATCATAAATCAATGTGCTTCTTCAGCTCTTAGCCAAAACTCGGACAGGTCTTCAAAAAGGTCATCGTTATCTAAGATGCTCAAATGGGTTTCGTTGTAGCCGAGGATTTGTGACGCGTGGAGTTGGGCTGGGCGCGACAATTGGCTTGATAAATTGATCACACCATCGTTGCTGTTGGTATTAAATAGGTCGCCCGAGTTATAACCAAAGGCTAAAAAGTGGGGAATGTGAATCTTACTGCTGTCAATTAATAAGTCAGCGATAAATTTCCCGTCTGGATTTAAATCAACCCATGCCGGCATTACTACGGGAGAGTACTCGACCCCTTGTTTAGCAGACTCGACACCACCAAACGGCGAAGATATGGTGGCTACGCTGCTTACAAAATCGCATAGCTGCCCAATACGGCACTGGCGAAGACTGTTGGTGGCGACAAGCCCGCCCATACTATGTGCCACAACATGTAATTGTTGGATTTTGTATTCCGTTAACACCGTGTGCATGAGGTTATTCAGGCCTTTGGAGTTCAAAGCCGAGACAAGCCTGAAGGATAGTTAAAGACCCAGATCTGATATTTAGATTGGTCGACTTTTTCAATCAGTGGGGCAAAATCTAACGCAGTGGCGTTGATGCCATGCACAAACAAGATCGGGATTTTGTTTGGGTCGAACTCTGACAGAAAGTAGAGCCCAGCGTTATCTTCGAGCAAAAAGGTCAGCGGCTGCCACATGCCGAGTTTGCCATTTTTTCTGTCAAAAGGTGGAGCTTCCAAGCTCACGACTGTGCCTATGTCGATCAAATCCAATTCGATTTTTAACAGTGAAGATAGTGAACGATCAACAAACGCTCTTGGGGCTTCACTCTCATTAACCGTTAGTGAGACTTCTATTGTTGATCTGTCTTGGTGATCACGTAGGTTGATTACACTGAAAGCTTCATCGGCTTGTAGGGTAAGGTCTTGATTCTTATCTTCAAAGATAAGTAGGTAGTGGTTGTTATTCGATACATGTAAGTGAATACTGTCACTGTCTATGATGCCATCGTAGCCATCAACCTCGCCTTTGTTAATGTCTTTGATTTGTTCAATCACCACGGCAGAACCGGAGGCATGTTGATTCAAGGTAACCATGTATTGATTGGTTATGGAGTCGATGGCTTGTATCTCATTAGATAGATTTCTAAAGTTACCGCACCCTGACAGCAGTGAACTGAGTAATAGCACTGTGCTGATTAAGCGTGCAGTAAGTAATAGCTTCATTCTAATTTCATCCTTATCCCACCCCGATTTATCCATAAATCAATAACCTGAGTTTAATAGTAGCAATAAAACAGCGCTTAATAAAAAGGCAAGCAAACGACTATAAAGTTCGCTTGCTTGCCTGAGAGGTTTCATTACTTAGTGAGTATATTGAACACTAAAGCGTGTTTTTATATACCTTGCCGTCTTTCATGATCAGTTTTTGTGTCTCTGTGTTTGCCACACAAGCAACACTTTCCAGTGGGTTGCCATCGATGATCAATAAGTCGGCATACACGCCTTCAACGATCTGACCTAACTTGCCTTCTTGGTACGGGTGTTGATAAGTCGACATCTCGAACAAACGTCCACAGTTTGATGTCGCCATGCGAAGCGCGGTGATGGTATCGAATACTTGCTCAATCGCACCAAGTTCATTTAATTGTGTCGCATGAACGTTGGTTTCACCCACACAGTCGGTACCAAAGGCGATGTTTTGGATATCGTATTTCTTAATCAGTACTGCCGACTTGAACATGGCTTTACCTACGCGTTCTGTTTTGCGGTATGTCTCTTCGTTTGGTAGTGGGATCTTACGCTCTGCAATCAATGAAGAGGTAAAGTAAGAAGGAATCACCCAAATGCCTTTCTCTTTAATGATCTCGGCAATGTCGTCGTCCATGATGGTCGCGTGTTCGAAAGACATCACGCCCGCTTCAGCTGCTCGGCGCATCGCATCAGAGGTGTGGATGTGCGCAGCGACATAAGTGCCGTAATCGGAAGCGGCCTCAACTGCGGCTTTCATCTCGTCTGATGTAAATTGCAATGTGTCTAGCGGGTCGAAGGTTGAAGATGCGCCACCACCCGCCATGATCTTGATTTGGGATGCGCCCATAAATAGCTGTTCGCGAACCGCTTTTAAGACTTCTGAACGACCATCTGCCACTTTCATTGCGCCAAGCTTCCTCATAGGTGAGTCTTCATGGCCGTTTGCTAAACGCTCTTGTGCTTGGTTTTGACGGTAATCGGAGTGACCACAGGTTTGTGAGATAGCTGCCATTGAAGGCAGAATACGTGGGCCAGTGGCATAGCCGTTGTCGATACTGGTTTTTAAGGCCAAGCGTGTTACCTGCTACATCACGAATGGTGGTAAAGCCACGCATTAACATCTCTTCAGAAATCTTTGCTGAGCGAATCGCCACTTCTTCATGCGTCATGGTATCAATGACATTGAATGGTGCAGATAAAGTGATATGAACGTGCGCATCAATCAGGCCTGACATGACCGTGCCACCTTGAGCATCAATCGTTTCATCGGCAATCGTTGGGTCAATCTCTCCAATCTGAGTGATCAAGTTATCTTCGATGAGGATTGATACGTTCTCGATTAAGTTGTTATCAACACCGTTAAATACGTTCGCGTTAGTGATTAGTTTTTTCATAATCTGCACCTTTTGGAAATGAGTGTGTGTCGCTGATGGAGTCATCTTATGGGGCGCAGCATTTGAAGAATGGCCATTTGGTGACAGTGATGAATTGGGCGTGTTTTTGCTATTGCTATAAGAGAGGCAAAGGGGATTTTTGTCGAATCATTAATTTGAGGAATGAATGTTGGCGATGTCATGAAATGGTAAGTTTTGCTTCGATTCGAACGCTAAGATGTATTTCAAATCAAGGCGACTTATCAAATTAGATTAGAGAGAGACAGAATGACTAAATCAGACAAAGTTTACGGGTTCAACACACCACAACGTCTATTCGTAGGTTACACGTTAGCCGTGCTGGTGGACTTAGTAGTGCTTAACTTCTTCGATGAGTACTGGGACTTCGTTAACATTGAGTCTTTCACTATCTCTTTGATTGCGGCATTGTTGCTGCAGCTATTATTGAAGCTCTCTATTGGTTTAGAGCACAAGATTGCCGAGCACTTTAAAAGCAAGCCTGGCACTGCACCTAAGGTGTACCGAGCAATCACCACTTACATTATCTTGGTGGGCTCAAAGTTCGTGATGCTAGAAGCGATTAACCTTCTGTTCGGAGATAAGGTGAGTTTTACAGGACCTTGGGGCGGCGTGGTTGCTTTCTTCGCGGTGGTATTTACGATTCTGGTTGCTGAAGTGATTGTATCGAAGATCTACTTTGCACTTGATGACAAACAAGATTCAACAGAGAAAGCACTAAAAGAGACCAACGCGTAACAGAACTAAAATACAGATGTGAATAACTGACGAGCCAGCTGAATAAGCTGGCTCGTTTTCGTTTTCGTTTGAGTTGCGATAACCAATTCGATACGCGAATTGGCTTTATTTTTCGTAAACCACATCCCCGCGTAACACCGTCATCAACACTTGAGTCTTAGCGATTTGTCTTGCTGATACTGTGGTGATGTCGCGGTCGAGAATGGCGAAGTCAGCGGATTTTCCTACCTCAATAGAACCTGTTACATTTTCAATTCCAAGACTTTTGGCGGCATTGAGCGTGTAAGCGTCGATGGCTGTGTAGATATCGGTTAGGCCGGTTTGGCCCATGATTAAGCTGTTCGCGATGCCGACTAAAGGGTTGATGTCGTGTACGTTCCAGTCACTGCTTAAGGTGATATTCGCGTCGGTCTTGAGTATTGCATCGAGGTTCATCATGGCTTTAGCACGGCGAGCACCTAGGAAAGCTTCAGCCCATTGGTGTTGATGCCTTGCAACGTAATCAGAGCCAACTTGGAAATCTGCAGTTACATCTAACTGGCGAAAGCGTGGCACATCTTCATCATTGATTAATTCGACATGGGTTAGGGTGTAGGGTTTGGTTGAACCTTGTTTGCGAATACTTTCTATCGCATCAAGAGATTCACGAACCGCTCCATCACCAATCGCATGAATGTGGGCGCTAAAGCCGATTTTCTCGAGCGCAGTTAACCATTCTTTCATTTGTTCTGGCGGAATATAGTTCAAGCCATTAGGAGACTGGGGTAGATAAGTATCTAAGTAGGGCGCGAGTGTTTTGGCGGTGCCATTGATAAAGATGCCATCACTGTACATTTTCACCTGATCGACAAGTAACAGATGGCTTTTATCGTCGGAATGCATTTTCTCAAAGACTTCTAATTGAGAAGACATCACCATCGATGGGTACACCCAAGGGCGTAGCGATACTCGCGCCGTTAAGTCTTGATTTTGCTCGGCCTCTAGCCAAACGTCATACCAACCTCGTTTCCAATACATGCGACCGTCGCCAATGGTGGTGATGCCGTGGGTTGCCGCTTCCTCAAGCCCGAACATTAAGCCTTGGTAGCTTTGCTCAAACAGTTCACTTTGGCTATTCCAAGCCATCTCCATCACTTGATCGCCAGCATTGTCTAGCAAGATGCCATTGAGCTTGCTGCTGTCTTGGTCTTTTAAATAAACACCGCCTTGTGGGTCTGGAGATTGTTGGCTGATTCGAGCGATTTTTAGTGCTTTTGAGTTGACCCACATCGAGTGTGAAGTCTGCTCCATAAGCACCACGGGGCGATTAGGGAAGACACTGTCGATGATCTCTAGTGGCGTGTAGTCAGAGTCGCTATCGAGCGTCGCTTCCAAAGAAAAACCATAGCCCATAAGCCAACCTCTGCCATCGGTATCAGCATTGATCTTACACGCTTCTAAGTAGGGGATTTGCTCTTCTAACGTTGCTTCAGAGTCGAGTTCACAATTGCCACCCAGCTCTGAGGCGGCTTCAAACACATGGTTATGGTTATCAATAAATCCCGGAAGGACAAAGGCATTGTCTAAATCAATGACATCAGTGCTTTGCCCTTGAAAAGTCTGCGCCTGTGATTGGTTACCAATGAAGATGATCTTGCCTTTGTGGGTAACGATCGAGTCCGACTCACGATGCCCGTATATATCAGCATTGATAAAGATCTGGTCAGCACTTTGGTTATGAACAGATGTTTGCGCTTGAACTGGTGTTTGTGTTTGAACAATAGTGTTGGCTTGTGCAAGCACCGGCGCTACGGCCGATAAGCTTGTGAGTAATGCTATCCATGCAGTACGTGGCAGAGTGAGCTTGTTATTCATTATTATGTCTTCCATGTTCCACGGTTTAGTAAGTATAGAAAGCGAGTGGCGAGAATCATATCGTGAATTTTTAATAATAAAGTGTCCTTGGTTGCTCTCTTGTTTGAATGTAATTCCAGTGCCTTTTGAGGTGGTTGTGGGAATACAGCTCGTCAATAAAGGATTGCGAATCCATTCGCAGACTAAACAATTCACATAAGGTTCTGAATAAATTACAGTTAAGTGAGCTATAAAAATGGATTTAACGTATTACCAAGGATGTAAGTTTATGTTTTCAAGAGACTTACTCGCATTACTAATAAAAACAAGTCGAGGTTAGGATGAAAAAAATATTATTGCTGCTTAGCGTGATCTTATTGGGTGGTTGTGTTGGCATGCCCGAAACGGTAAAGCCTGTTCAACAGTTTGAGTTGGAACGATACCTAGGGAAATGGTACGAAGTGGCTCGTTTGGATCACTCGTTTGAGCGTGGCTTAGACAACATCAGCGCTGAATACAGCCTTCGTGATGATGGCGGCGTGAAGGTGATTAACCGTGGTTATTCGGCGGAAGAAGGTGAGTGGAACGAAGCGGAAGGAAAAGCGTACTTCGTTGAGGGCTCTGAACAAGGCTATTTGAAAGTGTCTTTCTTTGGCCCTTTCTACGGCGCTTATGTCGTGTTTGAATTAGACAAAGAGGGCTACCAATACGCGTTTGTTTCTGGGCCCGACACTGATTACTTATGGCTACTCGCAAGAACGCCTGAAGTCGCACTAGAAGTGATGGAGAAGTTTAAAGCCATGTCGAAAGAGCGTGGCTTCAATACCGATGAGCTGATCGTTGTGGAACATACCCAATAAACCGATCGCTGTTATTGCTGAGAGTGACTGATGATTGATAAGGCACAGAGGATGAATTTCTCTGTGCCTTTTTTATTCAAAGATAGAGCTACAATTAACGAGGCTGGTTGCCGTTCAAGAATAGCGCGACACATTCGCGAGTGTAGTGAAGCCTTTCTTCTTCGGATTCTCCGCTATCGTGACCGAAGAATGACCAATACGCCGATTTGCCGTGAAACATCAGCAACAGTTGGCGTGCTGCAATGACTGGTGAGCTTGATGTCGACAGTGTGAGATCACCAGAGTCTATTTTCGACTGCAAATAATCAGCAAGTAATTTGGTGGTTTTCTGAGGCCCAGTTTCTAAATAGATAGAGGCGATCTCTGGGTGCGTGTTGGATTGGCTCACAGCATTTTGAAAGGTCTGTCTGGACTGCTCATCAAGTAACAAATCTTGAAACTTCACACCAAACTTCACCAATTCGTCTTCCAAAGTGGCATTCATATCAAAAGCAGAAGGGCTGAGTTCGCGCTCGGCACACTTAGTTTGCATGCAGGTTTCGAAAAGCTCGTCTTTGTTTTTAAAGTGAGAGTAGACCGTTTGCTTGGAAACGTTCGCTGCTTTGGCTATTTGATCCATATTGATCTTGAAGCCATGTTCAGAGAAAAGTTGGCTGGCTGCGGTTAAGATCTGCGATCTCTTCTGTTCACTCTTGATGATTTTTGTCACGTGCTTGCTTCTCGTTACTTGGTGTTGGGTCGTTACCTAGCTTGTCTCTTTGCTTAGTGCCTATTGATACTCCGCTATAGGTGTCTCATTTGGCGCTAAGCATTATGCTTTTTGTGATGGTTTTATCAAACACTAACCATGAAACTTATTTTTAACATAATCAAACTAGACAGTCTAGTTTGGTTTGGTTAGTCTAAAAAAAGAACATAATTGAGTACCGCATAGGAACAGGAAGTATGTATAAATTGATGAAGGGAAGCGCAGTAGCAGTGGCGTTGTCGACTCTTCTTGTCGGGTGTGGTGAAAATACACAAGCCGAGACAGCATCCGATGCAGATAATGCTGCAGTGGAATCGAGTAGTGCAGCGTCGACAGTCTTAACAGTAGAAACTGTCGCTTTGGAACGCTCTCCATCGTATGCGGTACAGCGTGAATATGTCGGTGTGGTAAAGGCCGGGCAGCAGGCGAATTTGGGTTTTGAATTGGCGGGTAAGGTCAATGAGATTCTGGTGGATGTCGGTGACACAGTCACAACGGGTCAGCCATTGATCCGATTGGATACTCAACTTTTGGAAACCGAGTCTAGCCAACTGAAAGCGCAGGCTGAAGAAGTCAAAGCTCAATTGAGTTTGGTGGCAGCGAACCTTAAACGTCAACGTTCATTGAAAGCGAAAGGCTTCAGTGCCGAAGCGGAGATTGATTCTCTCACCAGTGAGCAACGCGTATTGCAGGCGAACTTGTTGCGCATCGATGCATCGGTAAAAGGCAATGAACTGAAATTGGTGAAGTCGACAGTGCTTGCGCCTTATTCTGGAACCATCGCGACGCGCTTTGTTTCGCTCGGAGATGTGGTGAATGTGGGTAATCCAACTCTTACACTGCTCGCTTCTGAGGGCAAAGAGGCCTTCATCGGTATTCCTGCTCACCAAATGCAAAAAGTCACCTCACTTTCTTCGCCTAACATCCGAGTTGGGAGAACAGATTATGCCGTGGAGCTATTGAATCCCGGCGCAATGGTCGACACCCAATCTCGCAGTGTCGGTTTGCGTTACCTATTCCCTGAACAATCATCGGTATTGGAAGGGCAACTTGCCTACCTTAAATTTGATGAGCAGATTGATGACTCAGGTTACTGGGTGCCATTAACGGGTTTGATTGATGGATTGCGCGGTGTGTGGAACATCTTTGTGATTGGTGAAGACAATAAGGTTGAACGTAGAAGTGTTCAGGTGTTGTTTGCCAACAATCAACAAGCGTATGTGAGTGGGGCGATTGAAGACGGTGAACAGGTCATCGCCAGTGGTTTACATCGCTTAGTTCCGGGCCAAATCGTGAAACCAGTCAGTGCGGCTGAGTAGGTAATAGTATGAAAATAATAGAGACTATTTCCAACACTCGACTGCTTATCTTGATGACCGCGCTGCTGATGGTGAGTGGTATTTCGGCGTTCATGACGTTGCCACGTGCAGAAGACCCAGTAATCATCAACCGTTACGCGAACATCACAACCAGCTTCCCCGGCGCCAGTGCCGAGCGTGTTGAAACCTTGGTAACAGAAGTTATCGAGAACAAGCTGCGTGAGCTGAGTGAAGTTAAACTCGTGAGCTCAACCTCTAGGCCGGGCGTGTCTATTGTCACCTTAGAATTGAATGACACCATCACCGAGCCTGAGCCGGTTTGGTCTCAAGCTCGCGACAAGCTATCTGACATCGAATCCATTTTGCCTGCGGGCTCTCATTCTCCCGATCTCGATAGCGACCATACTTATGCTTTCACAACCATCGCATCTCTAACCTGGTCTGGTGCAGGTGAACCTGACAGGTTAACGCTGGGTCGTTATGCCAAAGAACTCGCTAAGCGACTAAGAACTTTGTCGGGTACTGAATTCGTTGATGAATACGGGATGCCACAAGAAGAGATTCAAATCAGTTTACGTACCGCAGATGCAGCCGCGCTTGGTCGTTCAAGTGCCAATATCGCAGAATCTTTGGAAGGAGCAGATGCGAAAAACTCTGCCGGTGAATTGGTCAGTGCTTATTCTCGCTTTGGCTTAGAAATTAAATCTGAACTCGATTCTATTGAACGTATTAAGCAAGTGCCAATAGCCACTGATAGCAAAGGTCACATCATCCGTATGGAAGACATTGCTTCGGTGAAACGTGGTGAGAAAACCCCGCAAGACCAGATTGCCATTATTGATGGTGAGCCGGGTGTGATTGTCGCGGCAAGAATGCACCCTGATCTGCGAGTCGATAACTGGACGTCGCGAGCTAATGCTCTGATTGGTAAATTTGAGCAAGAGTTACCAAGTAACGTAAAGGTGAGGGTGCTGTTTAATCAGCAAGGTTATACCGAAACTCGCTTAGACGATTTAGGCAAAAGCTTGATGATCGGTTTCGGTCTGATTTTGATTGTGTTGTTTGTCACTTTAGGCGTGCGTGCCGCGATCTTAGTGGCCATTTCTCTGCCGTTAACCTCATTATTGACTCTGTCGATCATGAAAATGACCGGTGTACCGATTAACCAAATGTCGGTGACAGGCCTAATTGTGGCGCTCGGGATCATGGTTGATAACGCGGTGGTGATGGTCGATACCATTCAAGCTTATCGTTTGAAAGGGCAACAGCGCGCTGAAGCGACCATGAATGCGTTGAAGCATTTATGGGTGCCGTTATTAGGCTCAACCTTAACTACCGTGTTGGCGTTTGCCCCGATTATCTTGATGCCGGGTGCATCAGGTGAGTTTGTGGGGGGAATTGCGATTACCGTTTCTTTCTCATTGATCGGCTCTTACATCATCTCGCACACCTTAATCGCAGGCTTAGCGACTAAGCTACTGCCGAAACAACTCAGTGATGTCGACAAGAAAGGGCAGCACCATTGGTACATGACGGGTTTGAGAATCCCGGCTTTGACGCGCTGGTTCTCATCTTCTGTTCGCTTTGGCGTCACGCATCCAATCATCACGATTGCTTTGGTGTTGTTGGTTCCGTTTACTGGTTACTGGAGTATGTCTCAGCTGACTGAGCAATTCTTCCCGCCATCAGACCGAGATATGTTTGAGATTCAGGTTTACATGCCGCCGCAAGCGAGCATTTACGCCACCAAAAACACCTCTGAAAAAATCGACGATATCATTCATCGTTACCCTGAAGTGGAGCGTATCGATTGGCTAGTGGGCGCAAACTTCCCATCCTTCTATTACAACCTGCAAGCAAGGCAAAATAACGCGCCGTACTTCTCGCAAGCCATGGTGAAAACAGAGAACTTTGATCAAGCCAATACGCTGATTCCTGAGTTGCAAAAGATGTTGGATAACGAGGTGCCGGAAGCACAAATCTTGGTACGAAAGCTTAATCAAGGGCCTCCATTTACCGCGCCCGTTGAACTGCGAGTGTATGGTGAAAACCTCGATACGTTGAAAGCGATTGGTGAGGATGTGCGATTGATTTTGGCGGGTGTTCCTCATGTGACGCACACAAGGGAAACGCTGCAACCAGGTACGCCGAAGGTGTGGTTGAAGGTTGATGAAGACACCGCAAAGCTGAATGGTATTTCATTGAACCAGTTCGCAGGTATGCTGCAAACTACGCTGACAGGTCGTGAAAGTGGCTCTGTGATTGAAGGCAGTGAGTCGGTACCAATCCGTGTTCGTGTGGCAGATGAGGCGCGTGAAAACTTGGCTCACTTAAGCAATATTCGTTTGCCAATCAGTTCAGATGTCTACTCGACAGGTATTAACGTATCGACACTGGCCGAACTGGAATTGACGACCAGTCGCGGTGCGATTACTCGTCGTAACGGGCAGCGTGTGAATACCATTGAGGGCTACATTGAAGCGGGTGTCTTGCCTCAAACCGTGCTCAATGAATTCCAAAAACGCCTAGAAAACTATCAGATGCCATCAGGCTATACGATTGGTTTTGGTGGTGAATCTGCTGAACGAGATAATTCAGTCAACAGCCTGATCTCGAATGTCGCAGTCGTGGTGGTATTGATGGTGCTGGTGGTGGTGATGTCATTCAACTCGTTCCGAATGAGCAGCATCATCTTCATGGTAGCAGGATTGGCGGGTGGGCTAGGGTTGTTGTCGGTTTGGACTTTCGGTTATCCGTTTGGCTTTACGGTGATCATCGCGATGCTCGGCATTGCAGGTTTGGCGATCAACGCGGCCATTGTCATTCTGACCGAATTGAAGCTAGACAAGGAGGCTTCCTCTGGGAATGTTGATGCGGTCGTTGAGGCGGTGATGTCGTGTACTCGACATATCAGTTCAACCACAATCACAACTGTTGGTGGCTTCATACCGCTGATCATCGCGGGTGGTGGCTTCTGGCCTCCTTTTGCGGTCGCTATTGTGGGCGGTACCGTATTAACCACGCTTATTTCGTTTTACTTTGTGCCGGTGGTTTATCATTTAATGACTAAAAATCAGCGAAAAACCATCGCTACTCAAGCGGCATAACTGTTTTTCAATTTAACTGCTCTTCAATTTAGCTACTCTTTAATTGCCCATAATCGAGCCGTATCAGGCTCGATTATGGTGTTGTTATTCTCGATAAATTCATCCCAATTCCTACCTTTTTGTTGTGCTTTTCACCGCTATTACGCCCTCAATTAGTCAAATTATCCTTTCTGTTAGTCATTATATTCTTTCAATTCGTCACATTAGTGCATCGATGAATGCTTGATTATCTTTTTGGTGAATGGGTGTGGGTTTTGAATAATCTAACCAGTGAATACCTTGTAAATGGTATGTGAATTCACAATTTTGACGGGCGTCACACTTCTATTTATTCGCTCTTTCTAATGTACCTTGAACTTGCCCCGAGCTTTAGTGGTGAGTGAGTGTTTATCTACTTTTTCTAAATCCCTTGTCAGTACTGGCTCCATCCGTGTAGCACGCAATTGATGTGTGTCTTAATCGCTTACTGCTTCTTAGTTTTCGTCTTCATAAATGGAAGGTTAGTTTCCAAGTTTGTTTGGTGAGCTTTCAATTTCAACTCTTCATAATGCGCCAAATGTAACAATGTGTTTCAAAGTGTAACAATTAAGTCATGTTTTCTGTGTGGTTTTAACCCAGCAGTAACGAACCTTACTTGCATTGCTTTTTGAGATGCGGCGTTTCACATGCTCAACACATAAATATTCTAATGATCATGACAACCAGTACTCGGGCGTTCGTTCTGAGGCTGGATAACCATCGAGAAAGTTAATGGAAGCTTCAAGATATAAACGCATTTTATCGAGAGCAAATCTGTCGAGGATTGGTTTGGTGGGAACCGTCCTGATGCTCGAAGGATGTAACTCCGCATTGCTCGACCCAAAAGGTAGCGTTGGCGTTCAGGAAAAGGAGCTGATTATTACTGCTCTGTTGCTGATGCTGATTGTCGTCATCCCCGTGATCCTGATGACCATCTACTTTGCTTATAGATACCGTGAAAGCAACACCACAGAAGAGTATGCACCTGACTGGGCGCACTCAACCAAAATTGAAATAGTGGTATGGACGATTCCAATCATCATTATTGCGATTCTGGCCACCATCACTTGGCGAACAACACACGAACTGGAGCCTTCCAAGCCTCTGGAGAGTGACGTTAAGCCTATGGTGATCGAAGTGGTCTCTCTGGACTGGAAGTGGCTGTTCATCTATCCGGAGCAAAACATTGCGACGGTTAACTATGTTGCGTTCCCGAAAGATGTACCGGTGACGTTTAAGCTAACTTCAGACAACATCATGAACGCGTTCTTTATCCCGCGTCTTGGTTCGCAGATCTACGCGATGCCAGGAATGGTGACCAAGCTGAATTTGATCGCGAACCACGAAGGTGACTTCAAAGGCTTTGCATCGAACTACAGTGGTAAAGGGTTCTCTCAAATGAAATTCACCGCATCAGCCATGCCTGATCAAGTGGCGTTTTTAAACTGGGTGGAGAAAGTGAAAGCAAGTCCTGATCGTATTGAAGATTGGGAGCAGTTCCGTTCATTGGCCGCGCCAAGTGTGGCTGAACCTGTGACGCTGTTTTCTAGTATCCCACCATTTTTATTCACTGATGTCGTGACCCAGCACCCTGGTTCAATGAACTGTTTGCCGGAAACCCAAGGATAATCGTCATGTTTGGAAGATTAACTCTAGACTCAATTCCCTACCACGAACCCATTATTTTGATCACCTTAACCATGATCGCTTTAGTGGGTAGTTTAGTGGTGTATGCGGTAACAAAAGCCGGTAAGTGGCAATACCTTTGGAATGAATGGTTTACGTCTGTAGACCACAAAAAACTAGGCTTCATGTACATTGCGGTCGCGATGGTGATGTTAGTTCGTGGCTTTGCCGATGCGGTCATGATGCGCAGTCAGCAATTGCTTTCTGCAGCTGGTGAGACTGGCTATTTACCGCCACATCACTACGACCAAATCTTCACGGCTCACGGCGTGATCATGATTTTCTTCGTAGCGATGCCTCTGGTTATCGGTTTGATGAACATCATCGTGCCGTTGCAAATCGGTGCTCGTGATGTTGCATTCCCTTACTTGAATAACCTGAGCTTCTGGCTGTTTGTGGTGGGTATTATCCTAACCAATATGTCACTGGGCTTAGGTGAGTTTGGCCGTACGGGTTGGTTGGCGTATCCGCCGCTTTCCGGCATTGAGGCAAGCCCGGGTGTGGGTGTCGATTATTGGATATGGGCGCTGCAAATATCCGGTGTGGGTACTACGCTAACGGGTGTGAACTTCTTTGCGACCATTTTGCGCATGCGTACTCCCTCTATGCCAATGATGAAGATGCCAGTATTCACTTGGGCATCTCTGTGTGCCAACATCCTGATCATCATCTCTTTCCCAATCCTAACGGTAACCATCGCGCTTCTGACGTTGGATAGATACATCGGCACGCACTTCTTCACCAACGACCTTGGTGGCAACGTGATGATGTATGTGAATCTGATTTGGGCATGGGGACACCCTGAGGTGTACATCCTAATCTTGCCTATCTTCGGTGTGTTCTCTGAAGTGACTGCAACCTTCTCTCGCAAAAAACTGTTTGGTTATACCTCACTGGTATGGGCGACGGTGGCTATCACTATTTTAGCGTTTGTGGTTTGGCTGCATCACTTCTTTACCATGGGTTCAGGCGCCAATGTGAATGCCTTCTTTGGCATCGCAACCATGATTATCTCTATCCCGACCGGGGTTAAGATCTTCAACTGGCTGTTCACCATGTACAAAGGTCGTATCCGTTTCACAACACCTATGTTGTGGACAGTTGGCTTCCTTATCACCTTCACCGTTGGTGGTATGACGGGCGTGTTAATGGCAGTACCGGGTGCAGACTTCATTCTGCATAACTCAGTATTCCTGATTGCGCATTTCCACAACGTAATCATCGGTGGCGTAGTGTTCGGTTGTTTCGCTGCGATTGGTTACTGGTTCCCGAAAGCGACCGGCTTCACTCTGAACGAGCTTTGGGGCAAACGCGCATTCTACTGCTGGATCATCGGCTTCTTGATGGCGTTCTTGCCGCTTTACGCTCTAGGTTTTATGGGCATGACGCGTCGTTTGAGCCAAGACATTAACCCTGAGTTCTTCCCACTATTGGCGGTTGCGGCTGCAGGTACGGGCGTAATTGCGATGGGTGTGGTGTGTCAGTTCGTTCAGATTTACGTGAGTGTTCGTGACCGCGACCAAAACCGAGATCTAACCGGTGACCCTTGGGGCGGACGTACATTCGAATGGGCGACATCGTCACCACCACCGTTCTATAACTTTGCAAAATTGCCTAAGGGCGATGAGATCGATTCGTTCTGGTATCAAAAGCAAAGTGGTGAGTTTGATCCAACTCAGGAAGAAGAATACGAACGTATTCACATGCCGAAGAACACACCGACAGGCATTTATGTGTCTGCATGGGCGTTGGCATTTGGCTTCGCAATGATCTGGTACATCTGGTGGCTAGCAGCTGCAAGCCTAGTGGGCATCGTGGTGACGTGTATTCAACACAGTTACAACGACGATGTGGACTACTACGTGGAAGTTGAAGAGATCAAAGCGATTGAAGCGGCTCGACGTGCACAACTTGAAGAAGCAAAGAAACAGTCAGTGAAAGGCGACAACTCTGGTCGTGGTAACAGCGCTGACGACGGTGACAACAACGAAAATAAAGATGATTTGGAGACGACGTATGCAAGCTAATACTCCGTCACACACTTATGATCTTGCACACTCGCATGATCATCACCACGAAGCGGCGGGCAACAAGTTGTTTGGCTTCTGGGTTTACTTGATGAGTGACTGTGTCCTGTTTGCCACGCTTTTCGCGACTTATGCCGTGCTTGAGAGTGGATCAATCGCAGGGCCGACAGGCAAGGACATCTTTGAACTGCCGTTCGTGTTTGTCGAAACCATGATGCTGCTGTTCAGTAGTATCACCTTTGGCTTTGGCATGATTGCAATGAAGCGCAAAGACGTTACCGGACTGAAGCGATGGATAAAAGTCACTTTCGTATTGGGCTTAGCCTTTATCTGTATGGAAGTGTACGAGTTTCATCACTTGATTGAAGAAGGCTATGGTCCTCAAGAGAGTGCGTTTCTTTCTGCGTTCTTTACCTTGGTTGGCACACACGGATTGCACGTAACGTTCGGTCTGATTTGGATGGCGGTGGCGTATCACCAGCTTTCAACCAAAGGCTTGAACGACAACATGTCGATGCGTTTCCAGTGCTTAAGCCTGTTCTGGCATTTCCTTGATATCGTTTGGATTTGCGTATTTACCATCGTGTACTTAATGGGGGTGATGTAATGGAACAGCATCTAGACAGCGGTGCAACGGATTATGTGAAAGGTTTTATTGCGTCACTAATTCTGACCATTATTCCGTTCTACATTGTGTGGTCACATGCGCTACCAAGCACGGAAACTTACGTGATCTTGTTCGGTTGTGCGCTGGTGCAAATCTTTGTGCACTTTAAGTACTTCTTGCATATGGAAGCGAAATCTTCCGATGGGCGTTGGAACTTGGTGTCACTGATGTTTACCGCCATTGTTGTATTGATTCTTATCGCTGGCTCGGTATGGATCATCTACAACATGAACGTCAACATGAAGTTGTAGGCTAGGGTATGCTGAAAAGATATCTGTCTATCACTAAACCGGGCATCATTTTCGGCAACCTGATTTCTGTTGCGGCGGGGTTCTTCCTCGCCGCAAAAACAGAACCAGCCAGTGCGATGTTGTTACTGACAACATTAGCGGGTGTGGGACTTGTGATTGCATCAGGTTGTGTTGTGAACAACATCTTTGATCGAGACATCGACCAGAAGATGAAGCGCACACAAAATCGAGAATTGGTTCAGGGCAACATCAATACAGACGTCGCTTTCGTCTATGCCTTGGTTTTACTGCTAGCAGGCACAGCGCTGCTGTTTCAGTTCGCTAATCCGATCTCTGCGGTCATGGTGTTGCTTGGCTATGTGTTTTACGTCTTTTTCTACACCATGTGGTACAAGCGTACATCGGTTTACGGCACTTTAGTCGGCAGTATTTCGGGCGCAGTTCCACCATTGGTGGGTTACTTGGCGGTGACGAATTACATTAGTTTGGAAGCGGTTTTGTTGTTCGCGATGTTCTGTTTATGGCAAATGCCACACTCGTACGCGATCGCGATGTTCCGCCTTCAAGATTATCGAGATGCAGGCATTCCTGTGTTACCGGTGAAAGAGGGCGTCGACAAAGCGCATCAGCACATGAAAGCCTATGTGGTAGCGTTTGGCGCAGTCTCGTTGGCGCTGTTCCTACTCGGGGAAGCAGGTTATGAATACCTAGCGGTGTCGGCAGCAGTCTGTTTTATGTGGACCAAAGTGACATTCCGCAAAGTCGATTGCCTCAACTACATCCAGTGGTCAAAGACCGTCTTCAAGGTCTCTCTGCTGGTGGTCATGAGCATCAGTGGTGTACTGGGGCTGGAGTTGATTCCGTTGCCTACGCTTTTTTGATTTAAGTTTGTCGTTGAACCCTCAATGTTCTGAAGTCCGAGGGTTTGACGACTTTTTATCTGTCCCGCTTTAAGCTATTACCCTTCAAAAATATCACTAAGCCAATCTTCAAGCTGCTCTCGTTTATCTTGTGGGCCGTTGATGATCACCAAACCGTTTAGTGTCGCGTGATCCCAAGATATGGTGCCAGTTGCTAGCGCATCGAACACATCTAATTCAGTAATTAACAATAGATCTTCTTCAGTAGGCAAAGTATCTCTGCCTGACACATCGACGCCCTTCTCGATCTTCACTTGGCTGTAATGACCTTTAATTGCTTCGAATAAATTGAACTCAATTTTGCTTGGGTGGGGTTTCGCAAGCGCAGCCTTGATGGCAAAGAGTCGAAAGTGATCTGGCTTATTGAGGTTGTTGAATTCATCGTCTTGTCTGGCTGTAATGACGTTGCCAAATACCTCGAGTGAACCGGGCTCTGTCACTAAACTAAACCCTGTCTCTTGGTGAAGACCGCAGGCAAACGTGAGTGAAGAGGTAAGTGAAAGAATCAGAGCAAATCGTTTTAACATAATGGTTATCGAGACCTATAACAGGGTTAAGAATCTGACGGCAGAAGCCGAACCTGACGATAAAAAAAGGGACCACAAAGGGTCCCTGTATTTGTTTGTCGTCCATGTGAAGCGGTCAGCGTATTGGTTGATAGCGTGTTAGTGATTGTTTACTAACACGCTATCATCGAAGAGTTATCATCGAAGAGCTATCGCCGAAGAGCGACCGTTCGAACTCGCTATTAGCGAACGATGAGCATGATCTCTTCTGGAGTCATTGGCTTATCGAAGTAGCTCATGAATTGACCGAAGCCTTTGATGTCGCCATTCGAGAACTTGAATGCACCAGACTGTAGGTTAGTACCAATCACTTGTTGAGCGTTTGGACCCGCAATCAATATTTGGTTCAGTACGGCACGAGTAGTGTCGATTTGAACGTCTGCACCTTTCACTGCTTCTTCGTGTAACTGAGCAATACCGTTACGGATTTCGATAGTGAATGCTTCGTTCGTATCAGAGAAGTTGTACGTTAGCATCATGTTTACGTCTAACGAGTTTTCTGCGATAAGCGTTGAGGTCATCATGTCGAAGATCTGCTTGCTTGGTAGCGCAGTAAGAACGTCAACAGAAGCGAAGCTGATCATATTAGAGAAGTCACGCTTGTTCTCAAGTTCAGCAGCAGCGTTAAGTGCCCAGTTACGCCAGTTGATGTTCACTTGGTCAGCAGCCCATGCTTTGTAAGCTTGTGCTTTCATTTCGCGAGCTTCCATATCTTGCTTGTTTACCGTGATCGGGTAAGAAAGAATTTCTGCTGCAAATGTGTAATTTTCTGCCTTAATTGCTGCTTGTGCAGTCGTAAGGATGTTGTCACGACCGCCCATGACCTCTACGAAGGCTTTAGCGCGTTGCTCGTAAGCCATTGGCTCTAGCTGCCATGGATCCGCTTCGAAGAAACCGTTGTAACCTACGTAAATCTGACGCACGGCGTGTGCAACAGTACCGTAGTGTTCACCTAACCAAGGGTGTTCTGCAAGGTGCTTAGGAAGTTTAACTACTTCAACTAGCTCGTCTGGCGTCATACCTTTGTTCATGTAACGGATAGTTTGATCATGAGTGTATTGAATCGCATCACGGTAAGCCGTTAGTACGTCAGCTACTGCTTCTTTACCTTCAACAGGACGACCATGCGAGTTGATCATGATTTCTGTATCGAATTGACGCATTACGTCGATGCCCTTGAACCACATTGATGGGTCACGGAATTTAGTACCACGGATGGTGTGAAGGTTAGGGAAGTTCTCACCTTGAAGTACTTCAGCCGCGTGCAGGATTTTCTGGTCTGGGAAGTAAACCACTAACTCATCTTTAGTTTCAGATGGCACGTTCTCGATGTGCATTTTCACGCCAGAAATTTCGATTTCGATGTGGCTTTGGCTTGGTACAAGCAGGTTTGGTTCGATGAACGAGATAGCACCTTGCATGAAGCGTGGACCAAGGCCGTCGTTTACTGTGCCGTGCTCGCCTTCTTCTACGTGCTTAGCACCTGTGTAAGAAGTACGGTGACCAAATAGAGTACCTAGGTTTGAAGACCAGTTAGCCACTGCAGCGGTTAGGCCTTCTTCAGCGATGATTTTTACTTCACCTGATGCCACTTCTTCATCCGTTACCCATGCACGCACACCTGAGATGTGGTCGATGTGGTTGTGAGAGTAGATGATGGCTTTAACTGGCTTGTCTGTGATTTGACGAAACTGCTCTTTAACCGATTGAGCCATTTCTACCGACTCACCTGGATCAACAATAATGATACCGTCAGTACCTTCGATCATTACTGGTGTATCGAGACCAAAACCGTAACCAAGGTAAATGTTGTCATCAACTTTGATGATTGCTTGGTCCATTTTACGACCATGCTTGGTGAGGATTGGGTGAACATGGTCAGACTCAGCAGTGTAAGCTAGAGAATCGCCTGTTTTAGAAACAACTTGAATACGTTCGCCTTTTCCCCAGAACATGTTTGATTTGTGTTCGAATAGAACCTCGCTCTTGTAGCGAGCATCAAGATCAATGTTTTGGTATTGCGCAGCATTTGCCGTCTGAAGTTCTTGGCCGACTTTCGATGTCGCTTCTACAGTTGGCGTTGCAGATGCAAAACCAGAAGCAAGTAGAGTGCTCGCAATAGCAACAGGAAGCGCCATTTTTTTGAATGTATTAGTCATGGTAGTGACCTTATATTTGGATACAGGAATTGGATTTCTTGAGCCAAATGATAGAGGTGGGGGAGGTCGCTATCTACGCGCTAATAATATTTCAATCTATCGTTTTTTCGATGATTTGTTTGATAAACGATTGTATTGGCGATTAATTTTGATCTAAATCAATTAGTAAATGAGCTTGCAACAGATACAAAAATGCCCTGAAATTCAGGGCATTTGTTTTACAACTAGTCGCTAGTTCATGAGTGGCTGTGATACGAGTGAATAACAGCCAAATCATTGAATATTTAATTGCTTATCAAGAGCTAATCGTTTACCAAGCACCTAAGTATGACTTGTAAGATTGTAGGCGAACCGTTGCTGCACCGATTACATCGATGAAGCCCCAGAACGGATGTGGCTTCTCAGCTGAGATCCAAGCCGCGCCAGTTGAACCAATAGGGATGTTGTAACCTTCTGGTTCAATGATCTCAAGTACGATAGTACGACCTAAACCATTGCCGTTTCTTACCACGTGTTGACCGACGCTTTGTGGCCCCTGAAGTGGAGAAATACTCGACTCACCGGTACCGGCATTAAAGCTGTGTACTTTTGCTCGGAACACGTGGCCTGGGTATGCATCAACGAAGAACTCAGCGAAGTCTCCTACTTGAACATAGCCATAAGTTTGGTCTGAAATACGCATCTCAAGAAACTTTTTGCTGGTGTTGTAGAGGTGCATGTTACCCATGACAGAACCTTCAGCAATATTCACTATCGATACCTGACCATCAAACTCAGCTCTAATGGTCTTTTTCTCTTGCGCCCAATTTACTTTTTGTAAATCGGCTTTTAACGACACCAGTTCAGCATGCAGCACTCGAAGATCAGAGTCGTACTTTTCTACGTCACGCATATTGAAAATTTCAGGTGACGTTTCAGCACGCTCTAAGTCGCGATTCATTTGCTTGATCTCTTCTTCTTTCTGAACAATTGAAGATTCGATCTTTGCTTTGTCTGCGGCAGAATCGATGTCGACGAGTGTGTAAATTACGTCGCCTTCTTTAACCAATTTGGTTGTGCTCAACAAGCACTTTGTCGATCTGCTGACCAAAGATAGGTGACATTACCGCGTGTGGTGCTTTCACTGTGGTTGAGTTGGTTAAATCAACCGGTGCCCATAAGCGAGAGATAACCGCTAATACGGCAAGGATTGTTACGCCGCCAATGGCAGCCCACGTGTAGTTTTTGAAGTTCTTCTTCAGTGCACCTGTCGCAAACAGTGACCATACAATTAGGATGTATGGAATCATCATCTCTTTCATTATGCGACCTCTTTTTCTGTAGCGGATGGTGTTGTTGGAGTCTTTTCTTCTGAAGCCTGTTCTTTTGAAGATTGCTCTACTGAAGACGGCTCTGTTACCGGTTGTTCAGGTGATACGTGGACTGCGGCTGTCTCTGTATTGGTCGCGTCTTGTTTAGGCTGAACACCACGGCGAATAACATCACTCAGTGATTGACCAATATGTTTCCAGTTCGCTAGCGCGATAACCAAGGCGATAACCCAGAATGTTTTGCTGATGAAGAGTCCGCAAAGTGACAGTGCAAACACGATTTGAACGTGAGCGCTTTTGTGTTCTTTTGCTTTATGCACACCCAGTTCATGTAACTGCCACATGCCGTAAACACCGGCTAATACCACAGCAATTGTCACTGAGAACAAGTAGCCAGAGAAGGACTCCATCTGGAAGAAGTTCATCATCATTTCATTGGGGTGGTTGTTGAACTGAGACATGTCGATGTCTTTAGAGTGGATTGTGCCTAATGGTGCAAGCGCCCATGCACCAGCAAACATCACTGCCATAAACAGACAGAATTTGACCAAGACCATCACAATGGCCCAGATTTTCTGCAAAACGATTTTTATAAAGTTCATATCTCAACCTACATAAATAAGAAGAGAGAATTTGCAGCCTAGAAGTTTAACTTTAACAACATCTTAAAAAGTAGGTGTTTATTATTTGGGTTGATTGATGCGCATAATAAACAAAAGTATTAGATGGTATTTAAAGTGATACTACGCAGTCCAGACAACGGATTCTCGGTATCAAGAAGCTAATGTGCTTCATTACAAATCAATCCTTGTTGGCAGACGTAAACTGAATGGCTATTTGGCTATCGAAAATATATTCGACCTGTTTTATTAGCCGCTGTCGTTATTATGTGTAATACCTCAATTATCGAGGGGCTCTTCCATGGCAGTTGACACATTGCAGTAAAAATATTCGTCAGCTTTCTGTTTGGGTTAATAATTGATTTGTTGGCAGGATAATAGGAAGAGTTTTGAGCGGTATCTACCCAGAAATACGATTTGATAATATCGTAATTACGATGAGTTGTTGTGGTTCTGAATTGGCAGGTTGAATTATTTGCTAGCGCTCAAATTCGGCTTTAAAACATTGTGAGTTAAATTGGCTTGGATCAATGAAATGATTAATAAAAGCATCAATAAGTAATTTGTCGAAATTAATCTTTTTACACAGTTTTTACAATAAAAGGAGTGATGGATATGAATGATGAATTATAGATGACTGATAATAAGTTTTGCCTGTCGGAAAAATATTCACTAAAGGTTAGAAAATTATACCGATGATGTGTCAAATATATGGGTTTAGTTTTTAGATAAGCTCCCTTCGTAGAAGATTCAATTTGAATATTGTAGCGCTAGTTACTCAAATGTATATCTCAATGACACTCAACACAGTGTCATGACAAACGAGACAATTGTGCATTTTTCGTTGTTATTGGAGAATCACTCATCGATGAGGCCCTTCTTCAAAAGTGATCGGTATGAAGGGGTGCTACTGTCTCAATTTGCGACGTTAAACGAGGGATTGTTATTTTATTTAATCGTTTTTACGATAGCATAGTGCTCATGGTCGCCTAACGAGTAATGATATATGAGCAACGAAATCCCCAACTTCAACCTACTTGCTGTGTTTTCTGCGGTGATGGAGCAGGGCAGTTTGAGTAAGGCTGCGGATCAACTCAGTACCAATCAATCGACCATCAGTACCGCATTAGCGCGCCTAAAAAAAGAGATCGGCCAAGAGCTTTTTGTTCGTAAAGGAAGAGGTGTTGCGCCTACGTCTTATGCCCAAAGCTTATACGAACAGATAAAAGCGCCGATCAATGAACTCAATGGCGTGTTTCAGTCGATGGCTAATTTTGATGAGCAATCCTCTGAGCGTAAGTTTGTGATTTCTGCACCTGAGCACTTACAGTGGGTTCTGCTCAACAGTTTCGCGGCGCTTCCTAATCAAAACTTGTCGCTAGAAGTCTTTGATCAACCAGACAGTGATGAGCGAATTTACGAAGATCTTTTGACTCAAGAGTTTGATGCGATGATCGATATTGTGGTGCCTGAACATCCAAGTATCGTCACTGAAACCTTGTATGATGGGGAGTTTGTGATCGTATGTCGATCTGATCACCCGCGAATTCAAGGGGAAATCAGCGAAGCGCAGTTCCTCAGTGAAAAACATGCTGTACTAGACAGAACCCGACGCAAAGTTCGCAGTTTGAATCACTATACGTCTTTGGATTTATCCCAACGTAAAATCGTGTTTCATGGACGCTCGCTGTTCAGTAATATCTTGCTGTGTAGCCAATCCGATTACATTACTGTAGTGCCTTTATCTATGGCCGTGCAGTTCCAAGAAAAGTTAAGTTTGCAGCTGTTCAAACCACCCTTTGAATATCAGCCGATATCTCACTACCTGATTTGGTTGAAGAAGCAGAACAGTGACCCTGCTCATAAATGGTTCAGAGAACAAGTCATCAGTACGTCAGATGCAATGTCGAAGGCGCTTAAAGATAGGCGCTTGCGGTTTTAATTGGAATCTAACCCGAAGGGAAGCATTGGCTTCCCTTTTTTGTGTCATTGAGTTCGTGTTAGTCATGAGGTTTATAACAAAAAATTATCACATTGAGAATTTTTGATAATTTCCTTAATTCTCCGATGAATCGTATTATTTCACTCAGAGATTAGTGGATAACCTCCACTTAAAATAATAACGGCGCCATGCTTGTGGTGCTAATAAGGGCGAAATATGAAATTCCTACACACAATGATCCGAGTTACTGATTTAGACAAGTCTATCGAGTTCTACACCAAGGTATTGGGAATGAAGGAACTTGAACGCCACGAAAACAAAGAGTACCGCTACACATTGGTTTTTGTTGGCTATGAGCAAGGCGGCACGACTATCGAGCTAACGTACAACTGGGATACGAATGAGTACGAGATGGGCAGCGCGTTTGGTCATCTGGCATTGGGTGTAGAAGATATTTACGCAGCATGTGACAAAATCAAATCGCTAGGTGGCAACGTCACTCGCGAAGCGGGTCCAGTGAAAGGCGGCTCAACTCATATCGCTTTTATTACTGACCCAGACGGCTACCAAATCGAACTGATTCAACTAGGTTAATCGAGGATATAACAATGACAAACGCACTATTTCAACCAATTCAACTTGGTAATATCGAGCTTAAAAACCGTATTGTTATGCCACCGATGACGCGTTCTCGCGCAACGCAACCTGGTAATTCAGCAAACGATATGATGGCGGCTTACTACGCTCAGCGTGCTTCTGCAGGTTTGATTATTGCTGAAGGCACACAAATTTCACCTATGGGTCAAGGCTATGCTTGGACTCCGGGTATCTATTCTGATGAGCAGATCGCTGGTTGGAAAAAAGTGACTGATGCCGTACATGAAAAAGAGGGCGTTATCTTCGCTCAACTTTGGCATGTAGGCCGTGTAACACACCCAGACAACATTGGTGGTGAACAGCCAATCTCGTCTTCTGCACTTAAAGCACAAAACGTAAAGGTATTCATCGATAACGGTACTGATGAACCGGGCTTTGTTGATGTGGTTGAACCTCGTGAAATGACGAAACAAGACATCAAAGAGGTGGTTGAACAGTATCGCCAAGCGGCTTTGAATGCGGTTGAAGCAGGCTTTGATGGTATCGAACTTCACGCAGCGAATGGTTACTTAATCAACCAATTCATCGATTCTGAAGCAAACAACCGCACTGACGAATACGGTGGTTCAATTGAAAACCGTTTACGTTTCCTAGGCGAAGTGGTTGAAGCTATGGTTGAAGCGATTGGTGCTGACCGTGTTGGTGTACGCCTTGCTCCGTTCACATCGTTGAATGGTACGGTTGACGCTACACCAGTAGAGACTTACACAGCGGCGGCAGCACTACTTAACCTATACAAAATTGTTTACCTACACATTGCAGAAGTTGATTGGGACGATGCACCTGAAACGCCAAAAGCATTTAAAGCAGCAGTTCGTGAAGCCTACGAGGGTGTCCTTATTTATGCGGGTAAATACGATAGCGAGCGTGGCGAAAAAGCCGTTGCTGAAGGCGTAACTGACATGGTTGGCTTTGGTCGTCCATTCGTTGCGAACCCAGATTTACCAGCTCGTATTCAAAATGGTTACCCACTTGCAGCGCACGATCCAAACACATTGTTCGGTGGTGCTGAAAAAGGTTTAACGGATTACCCAGAATACGCAGGCTAAAAACAGCTGCCTGAAGCAGAGTATTGAGATAGTATCTCGATCCTGTTGAATGTTTATAAAAAGCAACCTTGCAGAGTCGGGTTGCTTTTTTTGTTATTGGACTAAGTAAAATGATGAACGTGAAAGCGATGCGCGGAGAGCTTTACCTTCTATTTGCCACCCTGCTAGCTGGGGTGGGATGGATTGCATCTAAGCTGGTGGTATTAGAAATGCCTGGGCCAGTGTTCATTGGTGTGCGATTCCTCGTCGCGAGTCTTATTCTTCTGCCATTTTGTATTCACCATATTCGTAAGCTTTCGTTTAAGCAGATTCTGTCTCTTTGCGGCGTGGGTTTGTTGTTGTCTGCCTCATTGCAGGTATGGGTGTTTGCAGTTTCGGTGACTGAAAGCTTGTCGGAAGGGGCATTCATCATGAGCTTAGCCATGATCATTGCACCGTTTGTGTCTTGGATTTTGTTTCGAGTTAAGCCTAATCGCGCGTTTTGGATGTCTTTCCCGATCGCGATTATTGGCATGCTGTTGCTGACTTTGGGTAACGGCTGGCATGTTGAGCAGAGTCAGATTTATTTCTTACTAGCATCGATGTTGTTGTCTGTTCACTTTGTGATGAACAAGCGTGTGATTACCAATATCAAGCCTATCGCATCAATCTGTGTGCAACTGTTTGTGGTGGGTGTGAGTGGTTTAGCCTTTGCTTCTATGACAGCTCAGCCGGAGTTCGAAATCACCAAAACCTTAGTCTTCTGGTTTATTGTCTCTGCGGTGATCGCAACGTCTATTCGTTACTTGCTACAAACGGTCGGTCAGCACTCCGTGAACATGGAAGTGGCGGCATTGATCATGATTCTTGAGCCTGTGTGGACGCTGCTGTTAAGTGTGAGTGTGCTTGGCGAAAGTGTAGAGATGCAGAAGCTGCTCGGTGGGGCGGTGATCATTGCTTCACTATTTTGCTATATCAAATGGTCGAGACGAAAATAAAACACTCGGCGCAAGGCCGAGTGTGGGTTGTTTTTCAATACACGTTCAGAGTGTAATAATTTCTAAGCACTAAGCTTGCTAAGCAGTGAACGCGGTAAGATCAGATTGCCGCGACTACTTTCTGAAGTAGCTTGAGCATTTGTTGTTGCTCTTCAGCATCTAACTCGTTCATCAACTCTTTGTTTAAACGAACGGGGATAGGAACGAGTTGTTCTTCAAGTGCTTTTCTGAGCCTTATCAGGCGAGTGTTGAACAAGACTTGTCGAGTGCAGAGCAAGGGTTAAATTCTGCAAATAAGACGTGCAAAGGGTGTCACCGTACTTATCGTTCTCGCTGGTAACTATTCTAACAACGAGCTTTAAATACAGGTGGTAAAGTCGAACCCTTACCACCATAGTCCTATCGCACAGCCTTCTTTTCTTTATGCCATCAATTCGAATGCACTAGGGGCGGGAAAGGACGTGAATGAACTAGTCGCGAATAGTGACTTTTGTAATCACAATATCTTCGCAAGGCACATCTTCGTGTCCCCAGCGAATGGTTGTTGGTGCTTTCGCAATTTTGTTTACCACATCCATACCTGCTGAAACCTTACCGAATACCGCGTAACCCCAGCCAGCATTGGTTGTTGAGGTGTGATCTAGGAAATCGTTGTCATCAAGGTTGATGAAGAACTGCGCCGTTGCAGAATGTGGTGCATCAGTCCGAGCCATTGCCACAGAACCAATCACATTCTTCAAACCACGGTTTGCTTCGTTGACGATTGGGGCGCGAGTTGGTTTTTCTGTCATGTCGATAGTGTGACCACCACCTTGAATCATGAAACCTTCAATAACACGGTGAAATGTCGTGCCTTCGTAGAAACCGTCTTGGCAGTATTTAAGGAAGTTTTTCGACGTTACTGGAGCTTTTTCAAGGTTCAGTTCAATCTCGATATCGCCAAAGTTGGTGGTGAAAGTAATCATAGGGTTACCTAAAGTTGAAGTTTTACTGAGTCGTAATGACGAAAGTGGGTTGCAGTATAGGGAAAATAACAGCAGATACTAGTGATGGTTTTATTGTGGTTGAATTCTCGTCAACCACCAAAATCACGCCTGATATTGTTTAAGGAACATCTCGACACTTGAAGTAATGAGCACTTGCTTGTGTGCAGCATCCGGTGACGGCACATGACCAATGATTTGCGGCCAAAACGCAAAAGACTTAAGCAGACCAATGAACTGCGTGGAGGCGAATTGTGGGTCTAGTTCTACTAAACGACCGTCTGCCAACGCGGCTTTAATCCAGGTTGTAAGTCCACTTTCTGCTTGGGAATATTTTTCCATCGCTTGATGCGCCAGTTCGGCGTTATGGAAATACTCTGAGAACAACACGCGTGACAGGTCGATGAAGCCTTCAGACTCAAGTAACTCAAGTTCTTGATTGGCTATCGACGAAAGCTGTTCTTCAAGTGGCAGTTCTGCTTGATAAGGGAAATGCGTTGCGGCCAGAGTTTTGCTCCAAATGCTGTCTAGAATCTCATCTAAAAGCCGTTCTTTGCTGGCAAAGTGATTGTATACGGTGCGCTTTGATACTTCTGCGCGACTCGATATTTTATCCATGCTGGTGGCCTTGTAGCCATGCTCAGTAAACTCTGCGATAGCAGCGGCAACGATCGATTCACGTTTTCTTTGGCTCAGCGTTTTTTTTACAGTCATCGGGATACTACTCAATATGTCGCGGTTAGCATTACATACGCTAATTTTACACCAGTAAGTTTACTTTTAGAACACCAATCCGCGTATTGGTAATTCGGTCGAGAGCAACTGAATCGCTTTGCAATGCACGGTGGGTATCATAGAATCGAAAGTGTATTCGAATTTTATTGATATCAACGGAAGAGAATAAACAATCAATGAGTAGTATTTTAGAGTGTATTCGTACAGTTGGACGAGGAGAAAGAGGGCGTAAGCCTTTATCGTTCGAACAAGCCTACCGCATCATGGATGAGTATTTAAGCGGAGAAGTCGGTGACGACCAAATGGCTATGCTACTGATGTTGATTCGTGTGCAGAATGAAACCAATGAAGAGATCGCTGGCTTTGTAAAAGCGTTTCAATCTCGAGTGCCAGATTTAGGCGCTGATATTGATTGGCCGTGTTATGCAGGTAAGCGTAACGATAACGCCAGTGGCAAGCCTTGGAACTTGTTGGCGGCAAAAATCTTAGCTGACAATGGCTATAAAGTGTTAATGCATGGCTATATGGATAAGCCGAGCGGTAGGACGCACGTTGAAAGCCATTTGCAAGATGTCGGTGTGCAAAGTGCTGAGAGCCCTGAACATGCTAAGTCGATTCTTGAACAAGACGGCATTGCTTATTTACCGCTAGCTAACTTTGCGCCCGAAGCACAAACCATGATTGGTTGGAAACACCGCTACGGTTTGAGAACACCAATTAACACGGTAGTTCGAGCATTGAATCCTGGTGGTGGCCGTTTAGGTCTGCGTGGCAGTTTCCATCCTGGCTTTCCACAACTTCATGCGGAAGTTGAGCATGTTATCGGAAATAAATCCCACTCGGTGATTTCATTCAAAGGGATGAACGGTGAGTCGGAATATAATCCTAAAGTTAGCCAAACGGTGTGGATGAGCTCTCCTGACAAAGTCGAATCGTTCTACTGGGAAGAGATGATGAACCTAGAGCTGCCACTTCCTAGTCAATGTGTACTTGGCACATCGGCTGAAGAGATGGCGCTAATGGCGAATACCGTTGTCGACAGCATGACAGCTATTCTCTTTGCAGAAACGCACGATAAAACTGAGGCATACCAGAAAGCGGTGCGCCTGTGGCATGAGTATTGTGCGCGTTAGATGGTGGTTTGTAATCAATGAGAGAAGGTCAGCGAGCGCTGGCCTTTTTTATGCTTAATTTCTAGTAATGGCTTTTCGTACGTGCCCAAACAATAGAGCTACTTCACTCGCATCAAGCGATGCATTTTGTCTTCGAACTGAATCTCAATCACCTGTGAGATTTTCATCTTATCAACACGATCAAGCATTCTTGCTTGGTAATCACGTTTTTTCATCCACTCTAGCGGTTCTTTAAAGCCATCTTCATTAATCACAAACGACTGATCGGTAATAGAGTCTTCAAAGATATGAACCACCCAAATGCGTGATTGGAAATCCAATAACTCACTAAAGTAGCTTTTTAACTTAGATAAGGAATTCGTTAGATACGTTTTAGGTGGGGTTTGGGAAGACATAGTAAACCGTATTTGGACAATGAAAATCGGCAAGGGCGCCGTCTGATCATTATAGCCTTTACCCGTTAGGCTTGTCAGGTCGAATTCGGCAGCCATTCACGGCTATTGCGCTTGCTAATGCTACTATGGCTGCCAGTTAGAGATTAACCAAATCAGTGTCGGATTCACTATTTAACGAATAGGCCGAAGTCGATCTCTTGTTCTCTTTGATATTTCACCAGCTTCACTTTTAGGTCGTGTTTTGCTGCTAAATCAATGGCTAAGCATGACATGCGTTTTATCTCATCAACGCAGCTTGATATCAGCGGTTTTTCTTGATTATCGATAGTGGCGATGAGTGTGTTTTCTGTGCCGTCGTTACCTGCGTAAATATACGCGTACATGTTGTTGTCGTGTTGCATAAACTTCCTAAAACGGGATTTCTAATTATTAGTGAGGTGAAGATTACAGGGTTTATTTACGCAGGCTAGCTCGGCTAAGTAAGGTTAAGCAAGGGAAAGTAAGGCTTTGTAAGGGCTCTTTTTTTTCTTTTTTCTGGCGTTCGAAAACGTGCTCAACCCTTTGTTTGTCTCACTTTTTTGTCTTGTTAGGTTTTGCCTATCAATAAAATTGTTGAAATCCATTTAGTAAAATCAAGATTTTAGACAACAATTAACTTAACAAGATAGAAAATATATGACGCAAAGTATTTAGGGAGAACGCAATGCATTCTATTAAAGTGAAAGATTACATGACGCAGCAGGTTGTGACATTTACTCCTGATATGCCGTTAAGTCTAGCGTTAGACAAAGTGATGCGTAGCCACCATATGGGTGGGCCCGTAATCGATGATAACGAACAAGTGATTGGCTTCCTTTCAGAGCAGGATTTACTCGAGAAACTTGTGAAGGTCAGTTACTTCTGCCAAGACACACACCTTGTGGGTGACTGTATGTACCAAGAAGTGCTGTCGGTGTCACCTGACTTATCCATTATTGAATTGGCGGACATGATGCAGGTTGGAAAACCTAAAGCATACCCTGTGATCGATAATCGAAAACTGGTGGGTATTATCACCAGAACTGATGTTTTGAGAGCAATTGGCAAGAACTTGGAAGAATGCTTCAAACATCAGGTATAGTAGCGTGTTAAGAACGATTATTTTTCTCAATACTCTCAATTGAAAAAAGGCGCACTAGCGCCTTTTTTCTGTATAGCGCTTTTCTTGGTCGATCCTTTCTTTTTGGATCCCTAGCCAGTTGAACAGTTGAACAGTTGAACAGCTGATTAGGCTTTAGCTCTTGGGTATTCCAACTTTTGGAGGTTTCATGTCAAATCAAACGGCAAAGTTTGTTGAAGGTTCAACGATGCGCCACATATTGGTGATGTCGGGGGCTGGCTCTGTCGGTTTGATGGCGTTATTTGTGGTCGATCTGCTCGACATGCTGTTTATCAGTATGCTCGGACAGGTTGAATTGGCTGCTGCGGTAGGCTTTGCAGGTACGCTGACTTTCTTTTCTACCTCCGTTTCTATCGGTACTTCCATTGCCATGGGCGCATTAGTGTCCAAAGCCATCGGCTCCAAGAATCAAGAGCACGCTCGAAACCTAAGCACCAGTATCATGCTGACTGCGTTTGTTATCAGTTCAACTATAACTGCAATCATGTTCGCTTATATTCCAGAGCTGCTAGCCGCGATAGGCGCCAAAGGCATTGCAGCCGAACGCGCTCAAGCTTACCTACAGATTTTGCTACCTAGTGGTCCATTTTTGGCGTTAGCGATGGCAGCGGGTGCGGGCTTAAGAGCGGCAGGTGATGCTAAGCGTTCGATGTGGGCAACTTTGTCTGGCGGCATTGTTAACGCGATTCTCGATCCTCTGTTTATTTTTGGTTTTGGTTGGAACATCGAAGGGGCGGCTATCGCTTCGGTTGTCGCTCGTTTCTCGGTGCTATTCTTTTCGCTTTATCCTCTTATTCGCAGCCATCAGCTGGTAGCTCCGCCTTCTTTTGTGCAATGGCGCATTAATATTCGACCAATATTGGCGATTGCGCTGCCTGCGATTATCACCAATACCGCAACGCCTATCGGTAATGCGATTGTAACAACGGGTATCGCACAATATGGTGAGGATTTTGTCGCGGGCTTTGCCGTGATAGGTCGTCTGACGCCAGTTTGTTTTGCGGTTATCTTTGCCTTGTCTGGCGCTGTGGGGCCAATCATTGGTCAGAACTTTGGTGCTGAACGCATGGACCGAGTAAAAGAAACACTCAATAACTCATTGCTGGTTACTACGGCATACACCATCGCTGTTTGTATTCTGTTGTACTTCGTTCAAGGTTATGTCATTCAAGGCTTTAGCTTACAAGGTGATGCAGCAATCATTGTGGCGGCTTTCTGTACCTATGTGGCGTTAACCTTCACCTTTAACGGTGCACTATTTGTTGCCAACACCTCTTTTAATAACCTAGGTAAACCGCTTTACTCGACAGCATTGAATTTGGGTAAAGCGACGTTAGGTACTCTGCCGTTCGTCTATCTAGGTTCGGAGTGGTATGGCGCTTTGGGTGTTCTCTATGGTCAAGCTTTGGGTAATGTTTTGTTCGGAATTTTAGGTATCTTGGTGCTTCGACATCATATCGCTGAACTGATGCAAGGATCTCAAGTTGATCCAGTGGAAGATGATGTGTCGATTGTCAGCTTGAACACTCAGCCATTCTGTTCACACGATGCGGTTCTTATTGATGATGTATCCGCTAACCGTGAAGAGTGTGCGGAGCTTAAATCTCAGTAAGCCATCGGCGCTGGCATAATATTTTTGTTTTCTTGAAAACTTCTTCTTGACCTTGGAGTAGCCTCCAAGGTTTATACTTTTGATGAACTTAAGGTTCTGTTGCTCGTAAGTTAGCAACAACCTCAAGGCTTTTGAGTATTAAGGAGATACATTATGTGCGCAAAACATGCAGCGTGCCGCTCAGCAAAAGTGGACGTTCAACCTCAAGCGGCAGGAGCAAGTTGCTCTAGCCCTAAAATTTCAAGCATCACAGCAGCAGGTACTTCATCTGGTTGTTGTAGCTCTTCTGCTGCTTCGTCATCGTCTGGAGATGATTGTTGTAGTTCGTCGGATAGTGGAGAAGAAGACAGTCAGTCCTCAACTTTATCTCTCGATGCCAAATTTTCGAAAAGTTGGCTGGTTGCCGGAATGGACTGCCCAGCTTGTGCAAGAAAAATAGAAAACGCGATCAGCAATATTGACGGTGTTATTCAAGCGAAGGTTCTCTTTGCTACCGAAAAGCTGGTTGTGAAATTCGATAATGAAAGCCTTGCTGACACCATTGAACAGGTCTCTATCAAAACGGGTTTCCCTCTTACGGAAGTCGGTTCAAAGAAAGAAAAACAACAACCTGAGACTTTTTGGCAAGCTTATATCCAACCTAATTTACAGATTATCGCGATTGCAGCGGCAATGCTGTTTGCGGCGCTTGTAAAAATCACCTCACCTCAATTAAGTGAAGGCTTGTTTACGGTAACTTGTCTGCTTGGTTTATATCCGGTGGCGAAGAAAGCGGTTCAGCTGGCGCGTTCAGGTACACCGTTTGCTATTGAAACCTTAATGAGTGTTGCCGCGCTGGGTGCTTTGTACCTTGGCGAAACTGCGGAAGCAGCGATGGTTCTATTGTTGTTCTTGATTGGTGAGCGCTTAGAAGCGTTTGCTTCATCAAGAGCAAGAAGTGGCGTTCAAGCGCTAATGGCATTGGTACCAGAAAACTCGACTAAGATCATCAACGGCGAGCGTGTAGAAGTAGCAGTCAGTGAACTGGTTCCAGGTGATGTGATTGAAGTGGCCGCGGGCTCTCGTTTACCTGCTGACGGCCAATTGATTACAGACGCGGCAAGCTTTGATGAAAGTGCGTTAACCGGTGAATCTGTTCCTGTTGAACACATCGAAGGCAATAGCATCATGGCTGGCGCTGTGGTGGTCGATAAAGTGGTTCGTATCACCATCACTTCAAAACAGGGTGAGAACGCGATCGATCGCATTCTTCATCTGATTGAAGAAGCAGAGTCTCGTAAAGCACCACTAGAGCGATTCCTCGATAAGTTCAGCCGTTGGTACACACCGTTAATGATGGTAGTGGCTCTGTTGGTCATCATCACACCACCATTGTTGTTTGCGCAGCCATGGGAAACATGGGTTTACCGTGGCCTAGCGCTATTGTTGATTGCTTGTCCGTGTGCCTTGGTTATCTCGACTCCTGCAGCGATTACCTCTGGCTTAGCAGCAGCAGCGAAACGTGGCGCGCTCATTAAAGGCGGCGCAGCGCTAGAGCAGCTTGGTAAAATCCAAACCATCGCCTTCGATAAGACAGGCACACTGACCGAAGGTAAGCCTCAGGTTACGGATATTCAACCTCTATCGGGGTGGCAACAAGACGCGATGCTGCGTGTGGTTGGGGCGATTGAAGTTGGCTCTACTCACCCGTTGGCGCAGTCACTTGTCGCTAAAGTAAAAGACCTGAATATTGAGATTCCTGAATCACACAACAAGAAAGCGTTGATTGGTAGTGGTGTTGAAGGGGATGTTGATGGTGTTAAGTATCAGGTTCTGTCACCGTCTAAAGTCACGTTCGAACTTGGTGCCGATGTGGTTTCTCAGGTAGAAGCATTAGAAGGTGAGGGCAAGACGGTTGTGGTTGCTCTTGAGGTTAAAGATCAAGAAGAATCAACAGAGCAAGCTACGACGGTGATTGGTCTGATTGCTTGGCAAGATACGTTACGCAGTGACGCTAAGCTTGCGATTGAACGACTTAATGAATTAGGTATTCAATCTATCATGTTGACCGGCGATAATCCGCGCAGTGCAGCAGCGATCAGTAGCAAGATTGGTATGCAGTACAAGGCAAGCCTATTGCCAAGCGACAAGGTATCTTACGTTGAGGAGTTATCTCAACAGTCGCACGTGGCGATGGTCGGTGATGGCATTAATGATGCACCAGCAATGAAAACGGCGAATGTCGGCATCGCAATGGGTGGTGGTACGGATGTCGCTTTGGAAACGGCGGATTCAGCACTGACTCATAACCGTTTAACTGAGCTGCCAGCGATGATTGAACTGTCGCAAGCGACCATGAACAACATCCGTCAAAACGTAGCCCTTGCGCTTGGTTTGAAGGTCGTATTCTTGGTGACAAGCTTGTTAGGTATTACCGGTTTGTGGGTGGCAGTTTTAGCGGATAGTGGTGCAACTGCATTGGTGACATTGAACGCATTGCGTCTGCTTCGATTTAAATCTAAAGCGGACTAAATCGAGCTCACCGACATAGAGCATTCTTAATATAAAAGCGCCTTTAGCGGTAATACGTTAAAGGCGCTTTTTGTCTCATTAGTATGCAACATAGGCGTGCGGATTGCTTATTTTTGTGATGCCAATCGGTTTTTTGTGAAACTTGAATTATTGTTGCGATCATTCATGTGACATGTGTCACTTCATTTTGTGATGAGCTTGGTTAGAGTGTGTTCGTACCCCACGAATTTACTATGAGCTTAAATAAGGGTAAAAAGCCCAATAAGCCAAAAGGAGCGAACTATGTCTCAAGCTGTTTTCCACTTAGGTGTTACTGAAGCAGATCTTAACGGTGCTACTCTTGCGATCATCCCTGGTGATCCTGCTCGTGTGCAAAAAATTGCAGAAGAGATGGAGAACCCAGTATTCCTTGCTAGTCACCGTGAATACACGCTTTACCGCGCAGAGCTAGACGGCAAACCAGTTGTTGTATGTTCAACAGGTATTGGTGGTCCATCGACTTCTATCGCAGTTGAAGAGCTTGCTCAACTTGGTGTTCGCATTTTCCTACGTGTTGGTACGACTGGTGCTATCCAACCTCACGTAAACGTGGGTGACATGATTGTTTCTACAGGTTCTGTTCGTCTAGACGGCGCTAGCCTACACTTTGCTCCTATGGAGTTCCCAGCAGTGGCTGACTTTGAAGTTGCAACAGCAATGAAAGCGGCAGTTGATGAATCAGGTGCAACAGTTCACATGGGCGTAACGGCATCAAGCGATACGTTCTACCCAGGTCAAGAGCGTTACGACACGTTCTCTGGTCGCGTTGTTAAGCGCTTCCAAGGCTCTATGCAAGAATGGCAAGACATGGGCGTTCTAAACTTCGAGATGGAATCTGCAACACTGCTAACTATGTGTGCAAGTTCTGGTCTGAAAGCAGGTTGTGTTGCTGGTGTAATCATCAACCGTACTCAAAAAGAGACGCCTGATCACGACACTCTAAAAGTAACAGAAGCACGTTCAATCAAAGTGGTTGTAGAAGCCGCTCGTAAAATGCTTTAAGTCTTAAAGTGCTCTGAGTTTTAGAGAGCATTAAGTCTTCAAGTGACATTAAATTTTGAAAATGGCCGCATCGTATGATGCGGCCATTTTTTTGTGCCGTCTGAAAGTAATCAATAGAGAAAACAGACAACAAAAAAGGCGAGTGATTTAATCGTCATTCGCCTTTTTAACAATCTGCTTAAGAGCATTGAGCTCTCATGAGCTTATTGGTTTTTAGCACTCTAGATCTTCACTGCCACCCGCAGCTGTAAACCATGCCGTTAGGTGTGTTTTAAGATCTTTCAATTCGTCAGGGCCAATCAATGCAAGGCCAAGATCTTCAGCTCGTGTGATGTCGTTATGGCGAAGAGGGCGGAAGCTCACTAACATTGCACGTGCTTGTAGGCCACCTAGCAGGTCTCTAAGCGATTCCAGTTTGTACAAGGTGTCATCACCATCATCACGCATGCCTTTGGTCTTACATTCGATGATGTGCAGCTTATTGTTCACCACAGAGGCAACATCAAGCTCGTTACGAACCTCACGTTCACCCAGTTGACGGTATACCTGAACATTCAAAGAACGGTCTTGAATGGTCGGCATGTCATCTTGGATCTGCTTAACTGTGCTGTGAACCAATGTTTCAAGCCATTCACCGTTTGAGAAGCGGCGCGCGTCTTCGTTGGCAAAGGTCAAAATACCATTGTCGTAAGTCGCAATTTTAGCTTCAACCAAATCGCTCAACAGCATGTTGAGCTCGCGATAGCCTTGTTGCTTCTCAGATAGGCCTACATCAAGTTTTTGTTCTTTACGGCAGGTCGTTGCTAGGTAGTTCAATGTCGCAAGGCCAGGGCCTAGTTCGAGTGCGTTACTTGCCCAACGTTCACCCAGTTCATAAAGTTTCTGATCCAGTTGCGGAGACAGCTGAACATCGCTGAATTCACCGCGAGCACCGAACACAGTTAGGTAGTCGTCGATAGTGATGCGGTCTTGAACTTGTGCGTCTTCTTTACCATTAGGGTACAACCAGCAAAGCTTGTCGCTATTTGGTTCAACCACGAAGATTGGCCAGTGGTAAGTACGGAATACTTCGTACACAGAAAGTAGGCGGTGACGGAGGCCACAACTTGCGTTGAGCTTCACTTCTTGACCGCGTGCTTTGAGGTCTTCGGCAAGGGTTTGGATAGATTCTTTAATGACAGATGTATTTACGATGGTCGGAATTTCGAAAAACTCACTCGTAATGTCGCGCTTGTGCAAAACGCTGTCTAAACGTTTGTACATACTGACTTGATTTTTGTCACCGATAAACACGATGTGAGTGCTGACCGTTCGGTTATCAAGTAATGGGGTGAGCAAGCGAATGGGGTCTTGATCGATAATGCCAACATGAACAGCCATATAAATTCCTTAATAGCGGCTCGCTCATAAAGGTGAAAGAAAAAACGGGAAGCAGCAAGCCTTAATAATCATATAATGACAAAGCTCATAAAAAACAAGGGCAACCCTTGATAAAAGTTGCCCTAGCTCAATTAGTCACCACTATTGGGTAAGAAGTCTCAACAATCTCACTAAATATCTATCGATTCTTCATTTATCTATAGTTTGAATTGATGTACTAAATCACCTTGTTGATTCGCCAAAATTGTTAGGTTTTGGCTTGCCTCCGCAATTGAAGACATCGCTTGGTAACTCTTATCTGCGATGTGGTTGATGTCTTCGATGTTGCGTGCAATATCACCAGACGTTTCACTCTGCTCAGCGGCTGCTTGAGAGATGTGTGTACTCATGTGGCTGATCTCTAGAATCAAGGCTTGGATCTCTTCCATCGCACTGTTTGCACTTGAAGCTTGTTGAACCGACATGTCCATATCGCTCATACAGCTTTCAATTACGTTACTTGCAGTTTTCGAGCTTGATTGCAGATTGCTGATCATAGTCTCGATTTCAGAGGTTGATTGAGTGGTCTTCTGTGCTAGCACTCGTACTTCATCGGCAACGACTGCAAAACCACGACCTTGTTCACCTGCACGCGCTGCTTCGATTGCCGCATTAAGTGCAAGTAGGTTGGTCTGTTCAGCAATACCACGAATAACGTCAAGGATTGAACCAATCTGGCTACTCATCTGTTGTAGCTCGCCTACAGCGCCCACTGATTCAGTAAGGCGAACTTCAAGCTGATTAATGGTGCTGATGTTGGTGTTCATGATCTGACGACCAGACTCAGAAGCCGATTCTACTTGTTGAACCATGGTGAGTGAGCTTTGCGCGCTGTTCGCCACTTCTTGTACAGAATGAGACATCTCTGTCATTGCGGTCGCAACAGTCGCGGTTTGCTCACGTTGGCTGTTCAATTGTGCCTGCGTTTCAGATGACGTCTTCTGGTTGACACTTGCAGTCTTAGTTAAGTCATCTGAAGCATCATTCAACTTCACAAGGATATTGTGCAGGTTGTCAGCCAAGGTGTTGATGTGACGGCTCACGCGGCTGAATTCGTTGTCGTAGCGAATATCGATACGCTGAGTCATATCACCTTCAGTTAGACCTTCTAATGTACCGAGGATGCGAGTTAATGGCTCTCGTACGCTGTGTGCAATGTGGTAACCAATCGCAGCAGCGAACACAGTCACAACAATGCCAATGGCAATCGCGTTGAATAGGCCTTTGTCGTAGATGCTGCTTGCGTCAGCGAGTGATGAGTTAAGTTGCTCTTCAGCGGTCACGTTGAATGAGTCCAAAACAGCCATCGCTTGGTCAACTTCTAGAGCTAGGTTAGCGATGTTCACGTACAACGCTTGTTTGGCTTGTAGGTAGTTGTTGTGTTTGTCTAGTACGCCACCTTTCTGACCAACGTCTTTGGTGAACTTCTGAACCGACTCATCGAAGACATTTTTAAGTGCTGGTAGTTGTGTTGATAGACCTCGATAAGCGTAGTTAAGATGAGTAACGGCCTTTTTGTTTTGGTTAAGGGCTTTTTGAACGAAGGCAACATCAGAGCTAGCAAGTGCATCAGAGGTAATAACTTCTGCGTCTTGCAGTTTGATGAAGTAGCTCTTTGCCATCACTTTTACAGAGATGCTTTTTTGGTCGGCAACGTACTCTTTCATACCAACGGTTAATTCTGAATGTAAGCGTTGGAAGTCACGAGACGCTTTTTGTACTTGTTCTTGTGCTTCGAACATCGCGACGTAGTTGTTCATCGCTTCGTCAGCTTCGGCGAAGTAGCGTTCTTCCATTGCTCTTAATTGCGCGATACGTTCAACAAGTGAAGCATTGTTTTGGCTTGCCGCTTCTAAACTACCGAGAACTTCTGAAAACGAGTTTTGTGATGCAGCAAATTCTGTACGCATTGCAGACATGCGTTCAGCGTTTTGTGTGGTTAAGAAATCTTTGAATGACTTATCAGCAGAAAGCAATTGAACACTCGTTTGATTTGAAAGCGCGACAAGTGGTAATGAGGTTTCTGAGACACTCTCAAAATTGCTGTGTATCTGATTCATGCTGTTCATCATGATGGTTATCGTGACTGCGAACATGATGATGATCAGTGCGAAACCAGCGTACATACGCTTGATCACAGATCCCTTCATGGCTTTCTCCCTAAATAAAAATGCAGACCTAATGTCAGGTCAAAGTAAAACTAACAAAATTATCAGCATTCTATTGAGCTCGGCTTACGCATTTTATGACGCACACGTCAAAAATAGCGCTCAGTTATAACCAACATGCCATTCTTGAGAGCTAAGGCTCGTTTTCTTTGATTTGAACGGTGTTTTTTATTATGCTTTAAAGCAGATTTATTGTGGTTTGATGCGGCATAGCGCATACTCAAAGCATTAAAAAATAAATGTTTTATCGGAGAGAAACATGGCTGAAGAAACCATTTTTACTAAGATCATCAACAAAGAAATCCCAGCAGATCTACTATACCAAGACGATTTAGTAACCGCATTTCGCGATATTAACCCTCGCGCGCCAAGCCATATCCTAATCATCCCAAACAAGCTGATTCCGACAACTAACGATGTTGAAGTCCAAGATGAAGCGATGATGGGGCGCATGTTTACTGTTGCTCGCAAGTTAGCAAAAGAAGAGGGCATTGCAGAAGATGGCTATCGTCTTATCGTGAACTGTAACTCTCACGGTGGCCAAGAGGTTTATCATATTCACATGCACTTGGTTGGCGGCCGTCCACTTGGCCCCCTATTAATGAGCTAATAAAAAGTTAATGAGCTAATGAAAAGCTAACGAGTTAATGAAAACTAATGAGCTAGTTTAAACGCGCTCATTAGTGGGTTAACACAAGTAGTTAGTTGGAAAATTTGTAGTTTGTATGCCAACTTTAAGTTCTATCTGTTGTCTGAACATCGGCATCGCCTAGGCAGAGGCTAAATCAGTAGGGTTTCAACTGGCTTGAGATCCTTTTTACAACGCGTTTCGTTTTGATAATGAGACCATTAAAGGTCAGCAGACCCTAATAAAGTAGGCATTTTAAACATGCACGGAGACGATAAGTGAAGCAACAGTTTAGATTCGCTTCCATTGCCCTGTTATCGGCGTTGACCGTAGGTTGTGCGAGTATGTCTGCAGGAAGCCTGTTCAGTCATTACAGCGCACAAAACAAAGCGATCTACCAAGCCGTTAAATCTGGAGATTATTCAGAGGCTCAGCAAGAGCTACCAGATTACGCGGCAGGCGACATCCTTGATAACTTTGAAAGAGGCAGAATTAATCTGCTGGATCAAAAATACCCTGAGAGTAAGGCTTCGTTTGAAGTGGCTGATCAGGCGGTTACTGAGCAGCAACGCAAAGCCGTGATCTCAATCTCAGACAGTGCAACCAGTGTGGGTGCGTTGGCTGTGAATGATAATATTACCGAGTATGTGCCAGCCGATTACGAGTTGGGCTTTCTTCATCTGTATCTCGGTTTAAATTACCTCAAGAAAAACGATTTAGAAGGTGCGGTGATTGAAATGCGTCGCGCCAACCAAGTTCAAGAACAAGCGAAGAAGCAACGCGAGGCTGAGTTAGACAAAGCAGCCAGCGATGCGAAGAAGCAAGGCTTGTCTGCCAATGTGGGTAGCATCCTTGCCAATTACCCTGATGCGGGTAAGAAACTGCAGTCAGTACAGAATGCGTATCTGATGTTCTTGTCTGGTCTGCTTTATGAAGCGTCAAATGATTTAAACAGCGCCTACGTTGACTATCGTCGTGCTTTGGCTGTGATGCCAGATAACCAAGAAATCATCGATAGAACCATGGCAACAGCCGCTCGTTTAGGGATGCGACAAGATTTAGCAACATTAGAAAAACGCTATAAGCAATCTTCTAAACTTAGTGCAGGTGAAGGGCGAGTGATTGTTCTTCAAGAGCAGAGCGCTGTGCAAGCTATGGACAGTTGGCGACTGGATTTGCCTGTTTATGACAGTCGCGATCAGGGGGCAATATACTCTCTTGCGCTGCCATATTACCCAAGTCAAAACGTAGAGCGTTTTTCTGCCTTGCGAATCAGCGGACAGCCGCTACAAGAACATTTGATCACTGATGTAAACGCGATGGCGCAGAACGATCTATCGGAACGTATGACAAGCATTGTTATTCGCCAAGCGCTACGTGTAGTCGCGAAAGATCGCATTCGAAAAGAAGCAACCAAAGGCGATGATGTCGGTAATATTCTGTTCAACGTGTGGAACACACTGACAGAGCAACCAGACACTCGCAGTTGGCAATCATTACCTGCAGAGATTAAGAGCAGTACGTTTGTAGCAAATAGCGGTCAATATACGTTGGAAGCGGGCGCTAAAACGTACGACTTTGATATTCGAGAAGGGCAGACCACCTTGGTGTGGATTTCTCGACAAGGAAACAATGCAACAATGTGGCATAAACAGCTAGGGAGGCTGTAATGAAAAAGTGGTTAGTGAGCTTAGCAGCGGTTATGGCTCTGGCTGGTTGTGCTGATAATACAGCTGGCGTAAGGGTCGATAGTCTGACTCAGAACGTTTTCTTTGGTGACAAGGTATTGGGCAGCCGTTTACAGGTTGAAGATATTCGCACCGATCTGGTCGACGGTCATACGCGAGGAATCGTTCGTTTAAACAGTAACTATAAAGGCGATCAACATATTCTTTATCGTTTTTACTGGTACGACGATGCCGGGCTTGAGGTCAACCTTAAACAAGGTCCTTGGAAGCAAGCGATTGTTCGTGGTTTTGAAAGTATTTCGTTGTCGGAAGTGTCGGTAAACCCGAAAGCGACTCAGTTCAGAGTCCAGTTCCGAGAGCAGTAAGTTAGATTAAACGGGTCTCATGATTCGTAAATACAAGAATTTAAGAGTGTGGGTAACCCCGCTCAGTGATAAGTTGAGGAAACAAAATGAAAAAGAGTGTCATTGCGCTACTAGGTTTAGCGGTTATTTTAGGCGGTTGTTCAAACAAGGTAAGCTACGGTGATGCACAAGCAGTAGAAACCACGACAATCGATTTCGGTTCAACTGACCTTCAAACGATTGCGGGTGAAATGGTCGATAGCATGATGGCGTCTGGTTCTGTGTCTTACATTACTCGTGAACAGCGTCCAATCGTGTTTGTAGAGCGAATCAAGAACAAAACAAGTGAGCACATCGATACTGAGTCAATCACTGACACTATCAGTACTAAGATGCTGAACTCTGGTAAGTTCCGTTTCGTTGATATGGACCGTGTAGAGTCTGTTCGTGACCAATTGAACTTCCAAAACAACGATGAGCTTGTAAACCAAAGTTCAGCGATTCAATTCGGTAAAATGGTTGGTGCTCAGTACATGCTGTACGGCAACCTATCAAGCATCGTTAAGAAAGCGGGTAGCGATGAAGACGTATACTACAAAATGACGATGCGTCTAATGGATCTTGAGTCTGGCTTGATTGAATGGGCTGACGAGACTGAAATCCGTAAGCAACAATCTAAGAGCCTACTAGGCCTTTAATTTCGCTTACTTGCCAACTATGTGCAGCCGGATTTGACAATGTCTAGTATTGGCAGCGCTTAATCTTGACAGCGTATAGCTTGGTCACACGCCAATGCAGTGCATGATGTGCTGTTTATGAAGAGACACTGGCTTTTGGTCAGTGTCTTTTTTGTAGGGAATGAAGACGTTTATAGGGAGTAAATATGGCAATTTTTTCTTGGTCTGAGGCTAAGCTTCTTGATACCAGTTTGAGTTCGCTTGACGGTTACTTTTCTGAGCCTCCAGTTAGAGCACAGACATTAACAGGCGGTTTGACCAATCGATGTTGGAAGTTGGTCGATGCCGATGGTACTGCGTATGTTTGGCGGCCAACCACACCTATCACCAAAGCGTTCTTCATTTCTCGCCATGAAGAGTACCAAGTGCTGTCTGCCATTGAGCGACTCGGTATCGGGCCAAGCCCAATGGTAGTGAATGAGCAGGGGTTACTGGTTGAGTGGATTGCGGGTGAGACACTTTACGAAGATCTAGAACTCGATGACCTGTTGAAAACGCTGATCTCTGTTCATCTGGTTAATACTGCGCGATTACCACTGCAACCATTTAGTTTCACGGCGCGAGTCGACCATTACTGGCTGCAGCTTGATGCGATTCATAAGACCGAAGCCTGCACTAAGATTTATCAAGAGTGGCGCGTGGCTCCGAGTATTACCAATGTTGACCTGTCTTTGTGCCATTTTGACTTAGGTGGTTATAACCTAGTGAGAAACAGTGACTGCATTAAGATTATTGATTGGGAATACGCTGCGCTCGCAGACCCTAGGCTCGATTTAACATTAACCATTGCGGTTGCTGGCGCGCCAGTCACAGAAGCGGTTGAGAAGTACTGTCAGCTGCGAGGAATCCATGATGTTCAGCCTTGGCTTGATGGTGTAGAAGCATGGTTACCAAGAAGCCAGATGATGGCGATGCTATGGTATTTACTTGCTCATCAGCTTTGGGGCGATGAAAGTTATCTGCGTGAAGCGGAGGCTCTGAGTCACACTTTATGTAGCTAGGATCACGTTTAGGAAGTGAAAAATATAATTTCTCAGCTGTTACCTTTAAAACCTTGTTTTTCGTGTTAGATTGATCAAAACGTACCAATATTCAACGGGGGAGGTACAATGATTATCTATCTACATGGCTTCGACTCAACAAGCCCGGGCAATCACGAAAAAATACTGCAGTTGCAATTCATTGATGATGACGTTCGTTTCATCAACTACAGTACTTTGCATCCAAAACACGATATGCAGCATCTGCTAAAAGAAGTGCATAAGGTGATAGAGCAATCCGATGATCCGCATCCCATTATTTGTGGTGTAGGTTTAGGTGGTTTTTGGTCTGAGCGTATTGGTTTCTTATGTGGGATTAAGCAGGTGGTGTTCAACCCTAATCTGCACCCTGAGAACAACATGGTAGGTCGAATTGACCGTCCAGAAGAGTACGAAGACATCGCAACTAAATGTGTTGCTCAGTACCGTATGAAAAACAAAGGACGCTGTTTAGTGGTGCTTTCTCGTGAAGATGAAATTCACGACAATACCAAAACAGCTGCCGCGCTAGAAGATTACTATGATGTAATCTGGGATGAGAAAGAGAGTCATAAATTCAAAAAGATCTCTCAACATCTTCAAGCAATGAAAGCGTTCAAAAACGCTTAATCAATTCAGATGTTTTATAAAAGCAGTGCTCAATGAGTGCTGCTTTTTCACATCTGAATCTTAGAGATTGGTATTGATAAAGTAGTTGTATATGTTTTATCGGTCGGTTTGTGCATTTATAGATCAGTTTGCGCAAACGTTAACTAATTAGTCGCGAATCCTCATTGAGGGTAAGGATTTTTTTGTTGCGGTCATCTTTTTGCTATATATAATGTTCCCAAGCAAAATATTTTGACAAATATCAAAAAAAATTGAGAGCGAGTGAAAAAACTTGCCCATAATTTGTGTTCTGCCTCTCAGGTAGTCACCTTTTATATCCACGTGAGCAAAGCAACAAACCATTATTTGTTGTTTGTAACCCCTCTAACTACTCGGTGAGCTGTCGTTATTCTTTTTCGCGGTAACCCAATTTGTAACAGCCTTCGCATTCAAGGCCGAGTAGATACATAGAATTTATCGGTTGGAGTAATCGAGCCGAACCCCATTTGTTCATTTTGTAGAGGATTGTCATTGTGACAAAAATTATCGTAGTAGGCGGCGGTGCTGGTGGTTTAGAACTAGCCACTAAGCTAGGCCGCACTTTAGGTCGTAAGAAACGTGCCCAGATTACTCTGGTAGACCGTAAAGCAAGCCACCTATGGAAACCATTACTTCATGAAGTAGCAACGGGCTCACTGGATGAAGGTGTTGATGCATTAAGCTACCGTGCGCACGCAAAAAACCATTACTTCGATTTCCAAATGGGCAGCCTGAACGACATCGATCGTGAGCGTAAAGTGATTGCACTAAGCGAGCTTACAGACGAGCACGGTGAACTGCTGATGCCAAGCCGTGAACTTGAATACGATATTCTAGTGATGGCGCTAGGCTCAACGTCAAACGACTTCAACACTCCAGGCGTTCGTGACAACTGTATTTTCCTTGATAGCCCAGAGCAAGCACACCGTTTCCGTACAGAAATGAACAATCAGTTCTTAAAGCTTCACGCTAAGAACGGTCAAGGCACGGTAGACATCGCGATTGTTGGTGCTGGTGCAACTGGTGTAGAGCTTTCTGCAGAGCTACACAACGCAGTTAAAGAACTTCGTACTTACGGCTTCGGCGACCTAGATTCAAGCAAGCTGAACGTAAACCTAGTTGAAGCGGGTGAGCGTATTCTTCCAGCTCTACCTCCTCGTATTTCAAGTGCAGCACACTCTGAGCTAACCAAGCTTGGTGTGAACGTTCGTACGAATACGATGGTGACTCAGGCGGATTCTGACGGCCTAACAACCAAAGATGGTGACAAGATCCCAGCTCAAATCATGGTATGGGCAGCAGGTATCAAAGCACCAGATTTCATGAAAGATATCGGTGGTCTTGAAACCAACCGTATCAACCAGTTGGTTGTGAAGAACACGCTGCAAACAACACTGGATGACAACATCTTTGCAATCGGTGACTTGGCGCAATGTACACAAGCAGACGGTTCATTCGTTCCGCCACGTGCACAAGCGGCTCACCAAATGGCAAGCTGTGCATTCAGCAACATCATTGCTAAGTTGAACGGTCGTGACCTGAAAGACTACATCTACAAAGACAAAGGCTCGCTAGTTTCACTTAGCCGTTTCTCTACGGTAGGTAGTTTGATGGGTAACCTGACGAAAGGCTCGATGATGGTCGAAGGTCGTATTGCTCGTGTGGTTTACATCTCTTTGTACCGCATGCACCAGATGGCGCTTCACGGCTTAATCAAAACATCACTGATGATGCTGGTTGGTCGTATTAACCGTGTACTTCGTCCAAACCTAAAGCTTCACTAATCAGGTAAGCCTTCTCAGAGCATTACGCTGATAATAAAAAAGAGCTCTTCGGAGCTCTTTTTTGATCGTGTCGATTATGGATTATCGCAGGTGTTGAACTCATTTCTGCTGTTAAGACGTTGGAGGTAGCACAGAATAAACCACGCCATCTTTCGGCTTACCGTTAAACAGAAATCGATTCTGGGCAATGGTTTCTCGCTCAGCGCCACACTTCTCGATCAACTTTTGGCTGGGTAGGTTCTCGGTATCGCAGACAATTTCCAAACGCGTTAACTTGAGTTGCGCGAAACAAAATTCAAATAGGGCGAACATCGCTTCTTTGGCGATCCCTCTCCTTTGAAAGTCATCACCGACCCAATAACCTAAACTCGCCATATTAAAGGTGTGGTAAAGCTCATTAATGGCAACCATACCGACTAACTTATCGCTTTTTCGTTCAAAGATGCCAAAGCCAAACGCATCGGCTTTCACCCAGTTCAGGCGAGTTGCCAGAATAAATTTCTCGGCCTCGACGATAGAAAACTCTTTATGACACCAGTCGACCCATGGCAGCAAGCTAGGGGAGGACTTAACCAGCTGAGAAAATTCTTGAGCATCTGAGGCCTCAATGATTTTAAGGCTAAGATTTTGTGTGTTGATCTGAAATTCAGGGCTCATAGGACGTACCAAGTAACGTGTAAGTACTGAACCAAGAGAGTCAGTACAGAATAAAGATAGATAGCACTTAATAAAACGCCCTCACTAGGAGGGCGGATTGAATTATTTATATAATTATAGCCGAATCGGCAAGTAACTTACTGCGCTACACGTCGAACTTGAATCACCATTCCAAGAAGTGGGTGGTCAAGGTAGTGAGTTTCTGTACTGCGCATACGACGTTTTTGGTCCATGCGGTAGCTCTTAAGGAACTCTTGGACTTCAACCGTCGGAGAAATTTCAGTTAGATTGCCTACCTGGACGTTGCTTTCTGCGCCACTTACTGGTGAATCTAGCTCAATTTGTTGCTCTTGTAGAGTCACTTCACGAACGCTTGGCGCTTTTAAATCTAATGTCGTTTCAGCGTATAGGTAGTGCTGAACGTAGATTTGCAGCTTGCCGTCTAATTCGTAGAGTGGCTTATCAATGGTCTCTTCTTGGAACCCATCAGCGCTGCCTGCAGTGATTGCGCCTTTTTCAGAGCCATCAGCATTAAACTGTTTAGAGAAATCTTTACCTGCTTGAATATGGAAAACAGGTGCCGAGCTCTTACCTTGGTCGCCTTGACGCCAAGCGGTATGCATCAGAACTTCAAAGCCAGCGTGTTTACGTAGCTTGTCTTTCTGAGGCGTTAACTTGTATTCCGAGTAAGGTAGCATTTGAACGCCTTTCTTTGCTCGGTATTGGGTATCTTGAAATGAACCAACGCGTTCAAGTGAAATCTTAGGCTGTGTATTTGGCCAAGATTCGTTCACCTTCTCTGCATCAACAGCGCGCTTAAAAATGATCACTTCTATATCAAATTGTCTCTGCGCCAAACTTGGCAGTGAGACGAACAATAGTAGCAGTGGGATCAGTCTTTTCATTTTTACTCCGTCTTCCAGCCGAACTACCGGCTGGATAATTTATATGTGCAAGTGGATTGGGTCTTATGCTGAAGGCAGCAAGTTTTGTCTGAATTCGCCCAATAAATCACTAACAAATTGAATTCGCTTCCGTCTGTCGACCAATGGTATCGTAAACTTGAACTTTGTTGGTCCTTCCATTGAAAACTTTTGCGGTTGAGATTGCAACAGTTTAACAAGGTAGGTCGGGTTTATGTCAGCATCCGGGTAGAATTCTAAGAATCCACCCTTATCGTGGGCTTCAATTTTCTTCGCTTTGATAGACGCTGCGGCTAATTTTAGCTCAGAAACTGATAACAAGTTCTTGGTTGCATCAGGCAGAAGGCCGAAGCGATCAATCAGCTCGACTTTCAACTCTGCCAATTCGTCGGTGTCACTCACAGTCGCAATACGTTTGTATGTTGATAAACGCGTGTTGATGTCTGGAATATAGTCGTCTGGCAATAGTGCAGGCAGACGCATCTCAATTTCAGTTTGTTCACGCAATAGATCATCAAGCGAAGGCTCTCGACCTTCTTTCAACGCTTCAACCGCTTGTTCAAGCATCTCCATGTACAAGGTGAAACCAACCGACTGGATTTGACCACTCTGTTCATCACCCAACAGCTCACCCGCACCACGAATCTCTAAATCGTGAGTTGCTAGGGTAAAGCCTGCGCCCAAGTCTTCGAGCGAAGCTATCGCATCCAATCGCTTGATCGCATCTTTGGTCATTGCTTTAGGGTGTGGCGTTAACAAGTAAGCATAAGCTTGGTGGTGCGAACGACCTACACGACCACGTAATTGGTGCAGCTGTGCTAAACCAAGGTTATCGGCTCTGTCCATCAAGATGGTATTTGCCGTTGGTACGTCGATACCGGTTTCAATGATGGTTGTACACACCAGTAAGTTGAAGCGCTGGTGGTAGAAGTCATTCATGATGCGTTCCAGTTCGCGCTCTCGCATCTGGCCATGAGCTACAGTCACGCGCGCCTCTGGAATCAGCTTTTGCAATGACTCTGCTGTTTTCTCAATCGTGTCGACTTGGTTGTGTAGGAAGTAAACCTGGCCACCACGCATGATTTCACGCAGCACCGCTTCTCTGACGATGGCATCATCACTCTCGCGAACGAAGGTTTTAATTGCCAAGCGTCGTGCGGGTGGTGTAGCGATGATCGAAAGGTCACGCATGCCACTCATTGCCATGTTCAGCGTTCGCGGGATCGGTGTCGCAGTAAGCGTTAGAATATCGACATCCGCACGCATCGCTTTCACTTTCTCTTTCTGACGCACACCAAATCGGTGTTCTTCATCGACAACCAGCAAGCCAAGGTCTTTAAACTTAATATCACTCGAAAGTAGCTTGTGAGTACCCACTAAGATATCGACCTTACCGTCGGCGACATCTTGCATGATCAACTTCTGCTCTTTAGCTGATTTGAATCGGGATAGAACCTCAACACGAATCGGCAAGTTGGCGAAACGGTCACGGAAGTTCTCGAAGTGTTGCTGAGCAAGTAGGGTAGTAGGAACTAACACCGCCACTTGTTTACTGTTATCCGTACAAACGAATGCTGCGCGCATTGCGACTTCTGTTTTACCAAAACCAACATCACCACACACTAAGCGGTCCATGGCTTTTGCTTGGCACATGTCAGACATCACCGCATTGATTGCCATCGCTTGGTCATCGGTTTCTTCAAATGGGAAGCCAGATTTGAAGGTTGCGTATTGCCCGCGATCTAAAACAAATTTATAGCCAGGTTTAAGCTCACGCTTGGCGTAAACATCCAGCAGCTCTGCAGCAACGTCACGTACTTTTTCAGCGGCACGCTTACGCGCTTTTTGCCACGCCTCACCACCTAGTTTGTGTAGCGGTGCAGACTCTTCGGCGCCACCAGAGTAACGTCCAATAAGGTTCAAAGACGCAACGGGCACGTACAGCTTGGCATCGTTTTGGTACTCAAGTGTCACGTATTCGGTTTTCATGCCACCGGCTTCGAGTGTCTGCAAGCCGATGTAGCGACCAATACCGTGGTCAATGTGCACTACAGGTTGACCTGGTTTAAGTTCGGCTAAGTGACGAATGACAGTGTCGCTGTTAACACTTTTTTTGTCTTTCTTACGGCGCTGAACAACGCGATCACCCAACAGGTCGCTTTCACAGATAAGGGCGATGTTTTGCTCTTCATGGATAAAACCGTGTTCAGCAGAGCCAAGGATGAGGCTGAACTTGTCTTTGCCTTTAATTGAGGCATCGAGGTTTTCAACTTCGCTTGGTCGTACTTTAATACCACGAAGCAGTTCACTCAGCGCTTCACGACGACCTTCTGATTCAACCGAAAAGACCACTTTTCCTTCGAAGGCTTCAGTGAACTTTCTTAGGTTTGCGAGTGGTTCTTTATTCTGATGTTGAACGCTGAGATCAGGCAGAGACACAACCGGAAGGTTGGTACGTCCGGCTTTTTCTTCAATTGAATCTAAGCTCAGATTGACCTGTGGTTTTTGTTTGAAATGTGCGAACAGTTCGTCTTTTTGTAGCCAAAGTTGTTCAGGTTTCAGCAGTGGTCGTAACGGGTCAACACCGCGTTGTTCGTATCGATGAGAAACGTCTGTTAGGAATGAATCTACCGCGGTCTCGACATCACCTAGAACGAGGATTTGCGCTTCATCGGCAACATAATCAAACAAGGTTTCAGTATGGTCGAAGAATAGCGGCTGCCAGTATTCAATACCTGCGGGCCAAGTGCCTTTTGAAACCTGCATATAAACCGATTCTGGTTCACGGCGCGCATCAAACTGTTGGCGCCAGCGAATTCGGAAATCTTCAATAGCACTTTCAGAGGTTGGGAACTCGTGAGCTGGCAGCAAACGGATCTCAGAGATGTCTTCAATAGAGCGCTGATTTTCAGGATCGAAAGTACGGATGGTGTCGATCTCGTCATCGAAGAAGTCGATACGATACGGGTCTTTGCTGCCCATTGGGAACAAGTCGAGAATTGAACCTCGACTCGCATACTCACCTGGGCCAAACACTTGGTCTACATAACGATAGCCAGACTTTTCAAGTTGAAGACGCAGCTTCTCAAGCGAGTACAGATCACCCGTTTTCACCATTAAGGTGTGCTGCAACAAGAAGTCACGTGGCGACTGACGTTGTAGTAGCGTGCTGATCGGAACGATCGTGATGCCATCTTTTAACGTTGGCAATGCATAAAGGCGAGCGATACGGTCAGAAATGATCTCTTGGTGCGGTGAGAAGCTATCGTATGGCAGAGTCTCCCAATCAGGGAATAGTGCCACTTCATGTGACGTAAACTGTTCAATTTCTGATTGAAGCTTGAGTGCGATTTGAGGATCGGGCACTGCAAGTAAAGTATGGCTGTTATGCTGCTCCGCAAGTCTAGCGATAGCAAGCGCGAGAGATGAACCAACTAGGTTACCGATGTGTTTTTTATCACCGGCACCTTTGAGCTTAGGTAGTGTAAAAATGGATTGTTTTGTCATGTCTATTTACTTGTTATCTCGTTCTAGAGAGCGTTGACGTAAGAGCTTTTGTTGTTGATGAAGCGCAGCTTTGATCAACAAGTCTTGGTCAGTATCACGAAGATGAGCATATTTGAATTTGATTTCGAAACCTGAATCTTTAGGTTCACTAGCGAAGACTTCCGCGTAGCAATAAATAGCGGCGGCAGGGTGCTCGATAAAGAGCTTGGCTTTAACTAAGCGACCCGCTTCGATATCTGTTTTGGAAAAACAAGAGAACTGACTCGCGCCAAATGAATACGTGTGGGTACGAAATTGTTCATCATCTTGTTGCGATAACATAAAGCTCAACAAGAGGTTTAATTTAGAGTTCTGTGCATCCAATAAACTGATGACATTCTTCAAGTCGCTGTTTTTCAGTTCGTTGCGAGCACTGTCAGCTAATAGATCCAATTGGCTAAATTCACTTGCCACGACAAACGGGGCAGGGATCTCAGATTCGAATTGAATTTGAGAAGGTAAAGTGAAGCCGCTGTCCATTGGTTCAATATTCGCGGTGAGGCTGTGGTGAACGGTGAAAAACTCTTGTTCTGTCATGCGTTAGTTCCTTGAAGTGATCTATTGATTATCGCTATGTGGCCGCAGTAATCAAGGTCAGTTAATTGAAAGTCTCAAATAGTTGTTTGAAATCTGGCTATTTGACAAGGTTCTGTTTTTCAAGCCTAACTAATTGAGTTAATTCACTCTATATTTTCAATTAACCCCTACACAGTAACAGCAATACCCGTTACATTAACCCGCATCCCCTTTAGATGGTTCAAAGTATGTTTCATCCTATTTCGTTGTTTGTTGGCCTGCGCTATTTGAAAGGTCGTTCAGGTGATCGCTTTAGCCGTTTTGTTTCTTATATGTCGACGGCAGGTATCACCATTGGTGTGCTGTCTTTGGTTACTGTTTTATCGGTAATGAATGGATTCGAAGCGCAGTTAAAAGACCGAATTCTCGGTGTTCTTCCTCAAGCGGTGGTTTATGAGCAAGGTGGCACCACCTCTCTTTCTGCCCAAGCGCCTAATTTTGCAGAGCAAATCTCGCTTAATGGTCACGTTGAACCGATTGTCCGCAGTGAGGCGGTGATTCAGAGTCCGGCTCAATTATCTGCGGGTTTGTTAATTGGCATTGAACCCAATTCAGATGACCCTCTTCAGAACCACTTGATTGCGGGCAGATTGTCTTCACTTAAAGCGGGTCAATATCAGTTGTTCCTCGGTCATACTTTGGCGAGAAATTTGAAGGTATCTATGGGTGACAAAGTTCGCTTGATGGTGACCAGCGCTAGCCAATACACCCCATTAGGTCGTATTCCAAGCCAACGAAATTTCACCGTTGCCGGTATTTTCAATACAGGTTCTGATATCGACGCTCAACTGATGGTGACAGACATCCAAGACGCTGGGCGTTTGATGCGTTATAAATCAGACACTATTTCAGGCTGGCGACTATTTTTTGAAGACCCGTTTGAAGTCGCAGAGTTATCAACTCAGCCATTACCGGAAGGTTGGTTGTGGAGCGACTGGCGAGACCAACGAGGTGAGCTATTCCAAGCCGTTCGTATGGAAAAAAACATGATGGGTTTAATGCTTGGGCTTATCATCGGTGTTGCTGCTTTCAATATTATCTCAGCACTTATCATGGTGGTGATGGAGAAGCAGTCTGAAGTCGCGATTCTTAAGACCCAAGGCATGACTGATGGTCAAGTCATGGGGATCTTCATGGTTCAAGGCGCAAGTAGTGGCGTGATTGGTGCGCTCTCTGGTGGTGTGTTAGGCGTTGCTCTAGCGATGAACCTTAATACTATTTTAGAGGCGATGGGCGTTGCTCTATTCTCCTTTGGTGGACAGTTACCAATTTTGATTAACCCAATTCAAATCGCTGTTGTTGTGGTTCTGGCTATTGCACTTAGCCTGATTGCCACTGTATTCCCTTCTTATCGTGCATCGTCTGTGAAACCTGCTGAGGCCCTTCGTTATGAGTAATTTTCTTCAATGTAATGATATCCGTAAAACGTACCGTGAAGGCTCGTTAGATACTGAGGTGCTCAAGGGAGTCAGCTTTGACATCGAAAAGGGTGAGCTAGTAGCAATCATCGGTACCTCTGGCTCGGGCAAAAGTACCTTACTGCATATCTTAGGCGCATTAGACGATGCTTCTGCGGGCAGTGTGAGTTTTCTTGGTCAAGATTTAGCATCTTTGAGTTCGAATAAGCAGGCGAAGCTTCGCAACCAGCATCTTGGCTTTGTGTATCAGTTCCATCATCTTCTATCTGACTTTTCAGCTTTAGAAAACGTGGCGATGCCGTTATTGATTGGCGGCGAAAAGCCCGCTAAAGCAAAGCAAGAAGCACAACGTTTGTTGGACAAAGTTGGATTGAGTCACCGCGTGGACCACCGACCTTCAGAGCTTTCTGGTGGCGAGAGGCAACGTGTGGCGATTGCTCGTGCATTGGTGAATAAGCCTGCGCTAGTGTTGGCGGATGAACCAACCGGTAACCTTGACCATAACACCGCACTGTCTATTTACGACTTAATGCGTGAACTGAACCGTGAATACGATACTGCCTTTTTGGTCGTGACTCACGATGGTGAACTTGCCGGTAAGATGGATCGCCAACTTCACATGCAAGATGGTTTACTGGTCAACGTAGAAAAAGAGGAGAGCTAAGTGTTTTCCTCTTTATCTCTATTGATAGGCGGCCGATTTAGCCGTGCGAAACAACGAGACAAGATGGTGTCGTTCATCTCATTGTCTTCGACCATTGGTATTGCGGTTGGTGTCGCGGTGATCATTATCGGCTTATCTGCGATGAATGGCTTTGAGCGAGAGCTTCAATCACGAGTACTTTCTGTCATTCCTCATGGTGAATTTGAAGGCGTGAATGAGCCTGTGACTCGTTGGGAGCACGTGATTGAGGAGTCGGTTAAGCACGATAAAGTCGTTGCTGCTGCGCCTTATGTAAAAATTACAGCGCTTGCTGAAAAGGGCAAAGAACTCAAAGCAATTGAAGTTCGCGGCGTTGACCCACAACTTGAGCAACAAGTATCGAGCCTGTCGAGTTTTATCGATAAGCAAGCTTGGAGTGAGTTTAAAGCAGGGCAACAACAAATCATCTTAGGTTCTGGTGTAGCGAATGTGCTGGGTGCGAAAGTCGGTGATTATCTGACTTTGATGATTCCAGCGGTAAACGGTTCTGTGAAGGTTCAGGCGCCAAAGCGTGTTCGAGTGAAAGTGGTTGGCTTGCTGACGCTTAATGGTCAGATAGATCACAGTTTGGCGCTAATCCCGATTGGTGATGCTCAGGTCTACGCAAACTTAGGTGAGGCGGTAACTGGGGTTTCTTTGAAAGTGACCGATGTGCTGAACGCGAACTCTATTGTGCGTGAAGTGGGCAATCAGCTTGATGTGTATGTGTATCTACGAAGCTGGCAGCAGAAGTTTGGTTTCTTGTATCGAGATATCCAACTCGTTCGTACCATCATGTATCTGGTGATGGTACTGGTTATTGGTGTGGCTTGTTTCAATATTGTCTCGACGCTAATGATGGCAGTAAAAGACAGAGAATCAGAGATCGCGATTTTAAGAACCATGGGTGCATCGGACGGCCTTGTGAAGCGCATCTTTGTTTGGCAGGGCGTATTCTCAGGCGTGTTAGGCAGTTTAGTGGGCAGTGCAATAGGTGTGCTAGTCGCTCTTAATCTCACGACACTAATCAAAGGACTTGAAAAGTTGGTCGACCACCAGTTCTTGTCCGGTGATATCTATTTTGTCGACTTCTTGCCATCACAACTTGATATGACGGATGTTGTTGTGGTTTCCGGCACTGCGATTGTGCTGAGTTTACTGGCGACATGGTACCCAGCATCACGCGCGGCGAAGTTGAATCCAGCCTCAGTGCTGAGTTCTAAATAGCATTCGCCTAAATAACAGGCCGTCAGTTTTCAGTCGATACAAAAAAGGATCCCAGTGGGATCCTTTTTTATTGAATTCAATTCGTGTTCTTTACGACTTTCGTTACATGCCAATCTTGCAGAGGTAAGTAGCTCATCCGATTTTAACTTGTGTACGTTTTAAGTGAAGCGCATACAAGGTTAGATTGAATAACAAGAAATGGCGTTCAGTGCCTTGCTTGTCGCTTCTTCCAACTTCTTACTACTGAGTAGCGCCATAAACCGCGAATACCAAAGTAGCCAATCATTGCTGAAACCACGCCACAAATCAGACAACCCAATAAGAACGGAGGCCCTATAGTGCTCATTTGCGCCAAGATGAAGTCCCAAGACAATTCGAAATGGAAGGCTTGCGGTGGCACATGCATAACAAACGCCCCGACTTTATAAGCAAAGTAGAAGAGAACAGGCATGGTAACCGGGTTACTGATCCAAACAAGTGCGACAGCTAAAGGCAGGTTAACGCCACATGCGACAGCAAGGCCTGCAGACATAATCATTTGACTTGGTAGAGGGACAAACGCCATGAATAACCCAACAGCAAACGCGCCAGCCGCAGAGCGACGATTAAGGCACCATAAGTTGGGGTTGTACAAAACATTGCCAAAAACTTTCAATGCTTTCTGACGCTTGATTAGATCATGGTCAGGCATAAATCGTTTGATAAACTTTCTTGGCATAGGAGGAAGCTACTCTCTTGTTTAACACTTGGTTCTTGATTTCATTTGCTGCGACAGTTGTGTCTGCCAGCTTCTGGCCTGTGATGCCACATTGGGTTTGGGCACCATTGATGCTGTTGTTACTGCTAGCACCAACAAAGTATAGCGTTTTCCGGAGTGCAAGAGGTCCAGTAACAGCATTGATACTAGTTATCTGCCTAGGGAATGCGATTGAAATACAAACGAGTCGCTTATTCCAATCAGGGCAGAATACTACCATAAATGCGTCGGTTGTTAGCCTTTTTAGTGAAAATAGCCACGGTTTTGAAAGCGTAATAGTAGTCAGATCAATTGGCGGCGAAAAATTAATCTTTCCTCAATTGATAAAATTGCGTTTGTTTACTCCTTTCAAGCTAACGCTTGGAGATGATGTCTATTTATCGGCCTCAATAAAGCCGATATGGGGCAAACTCAACGAAGCCGGCTTTGACCGAGAAAAGTACTTGTTTAGTGCTGGCGTGGTTGCCAATGCAACTTACAGAGCAGATACCAAGTACCGAATTCATTCTAGCACCAACTTACGCGCCCAATGGTTTGAAGCCAGCCTTGAAAGGTTAAGTCTGCTGGCAAATCAAGATCTCATTATCGCTTTGAGTTTTGGATATCGAGACCTTATTCCGCCTCAGCGGTGGGATATGCTTAAAAGCAGTGGCCTGATTCACTTGATGGCTATTTCGGGGCTGCATATTGGGATTGCCTTTGGTATCGGCTATCAGATTGGCAAGATATTAAGGTTACTTTCCCCTTCATTTCTTTGGTTACCTACAATATTCGGGCTCGGCTTGGCGTATTTCTATAGTTGGTTTGCTGGATTCACGCTGCCAACTTTGAGAGCTTTGGTGATGTGCGTTATCGCGAGTTATTTCTTGTGGCGTGGGCAAAATATCAGTTTGCTTCGGTATGTTACTTTAAGTGTGTGCGTGGTTCTGCTGATTTGGCCGTTTTCAGCTTTGTCGAGCAGTTTTTGGTTGTCCTTTGGTGCATTGGGCGCTGTTTTCTATATCGCCTGTAATACTCAGCGCTCAGCTTCAAGCTTTACATTTATCGACTACGCACTCCAACTTATTAAGCTTCAACTGATGCTGACATTCCTTATCGCGCCTTCCTCGATGTTGTTTTTCAAAGGAGTCAGTTTAGTCTCTGTTTTCTACAACTTGTTCCTTTTGCCTTGGGTATCGATGGTGACGATCCCGCTGTTGTTTCTGGCAATGTTTCTAAGCTTAATATCGGAGTCAGTGTCTGGCGTGGTTGGTATAACAGCGCTAGACAATGATTTGGTCAGTCAGCTGTGGAAGTTAGTCGACTTATCGCTTGAGCCTCTCGTATTTAGTCTTCCTTTCTCTGAGCGATTTTGGATCCAAGTCGATAATCAGACGATTGCATTATCAGTATTCCTTATCTTGTTTTTGAGCTTTGTTAGTCGGTATTTCAAGCGAACATTATCGATATTGGTAACTGCAGTGTTTGTGCTGTGGTGGGAGTTCAGCAAACCCCAGCAAGACAAACTAACTATTGATATCTTGGATGTTGGGCATGGGTTGTCTTTGGTCTTGGAAAAGAACAATCAGATTGTTGTTTATGATCTTGGCAATGCGTGGCCAGGAGGCTCGGTTGTTGAGTCTTTGTTGATTCCTACTTTGAATCAGCGGGGGATTTATGAATTAGAAGGCGTGATTGTGAGTCATTTCGATTCTGACCATGCTGGTGGTTATCCGGCATTACTTGAGAACTATACGCCAAAGTGGATAAGAACCAGTCAGAACATTATTCAAGAACGCCAATCTATCACTCAAGCCCCGTCTAATATTCAAACATGTACTATTGGAGAGGTTTGGAACTGGCAAGATGTTGTTTTTGAGGTGTTGTGGCCGCCTAAGCAAGTAAAGAGGGCGTATAACCCACATTCGTGTGTGGTCAAGATCTCAGATCATAGTGCTGATTTCTCAATGTTGCTCACTGGTGATATTGAACTGGTAAGTGAGTGGTTACTTGCTCGTGAAGGAGAACAGCTAAGGAGTGATGTTATGTTGGTTCCGCATCATGGCAGCGATTCGTCATCGATTAAGTCGTTTATTGAGGCGGTGTCTCCTCAGCTGGCGATAGCTTCTCTTGCCAAAGGCAACCAGTGGGGAATGCCGAGTGAGTTTGTTATTGAACGTTATCAGGAAGCGGGGAGTACTTGGCTAGATACTGGAGAAAGCGGACAAATAACCATCACTCTTAGCAAAGAAGGTTGGCAATATCATGCGATTAGAGAACAACAAGGCGGGCAGTGGTATAGGCAGATGCTCCGTAAGGGAGTAGAATAGATAGATTATTGTGAGAAAATTAAGCGATTCTATGTCAACACAAACAGATGAAACTACCTGGGTCACATTTAAAAGACTTTGGACTTATATTCGATTATATAAGGCCGGCCTAGGTGTTGCGGTAATTGCGCTTATTATAAATGCCGTTTCTGATACCTATATGATTTCCTTACTAAAGCCGTTACTTGATGAAGGCTTTGGTAATGCTGAATCTGACTTTTTACGTACACTTCCACTTATTATCTTTGCCATGATGTTCGTTCGTGGCGTCAGTGGCTTTGTTTCAACCTATTGCTTGAGTTGGGTCTCTGGCAATGTGGTGATGGAAATTCGTCGTAAGATTTTCAGCCATTTCATGCACATGCCTGTTTCTTTCTTCGATAAAGAACAGACAGGCGCATTGCTATCTCGAATTACTTACGATTCAGAGCAAGTGTCTGCAGCAACCAGTAAAGCGTTAGTCAGTATTGTCCGTGAAGGTGCAAGTATTATAGGCTTGTTGACGCTGATGTTCTGGAATAGTTGGCAGTTATCTTTGGTGTTATTTGCTGTAGCGCCTTTGGTTGCGTGGGCGATCAGTATCGTATCGAAGCGATTCAGAAAGATCTCTAAGAACATGCAAACTAGCATGGGTCACGTTGCTTCTTCAGCTGAACAAATGCTGAAAGGGCATAAAGTGGTTCTAACTTACGGTGGTCAAGATCTAGAAAAACACCGCTTTGATAAAGTTAGTAACCAAATGCGCCAACAAAGCATGAAGTTAATCACTGCTCAAGCGGCCGCTAACCCGATTATTCAAATGATCGCATCAGTTGCGATTGTTGTTGTTCTATTCCTTGCTAGTGTCGATTCTATTAAAGCCGAGCTTACTGCTGGTACGTTTACCGTTGTGTTCTCTGCAATGTTTGGTCTATTACGTCCGCTAAAGGCGTTAACTAACGTAACGTCTGAATTCCAACGTGGTATGGCTGCGAGTACGACTCTATTTGGCTTGATGGATCTAGATACCGAGCAAAACAAAGGGACGTTGAAACCTGAAACTGTAATGGGTGAAGTGGCTGTTAAAGATGTCACGTTTACTTATGACGGTGCAGAGAAACCAGCACTTGATAAGATCAGCTTCAATATACCGAAAGGTAAAACGGTTGCGCTTGTTGGGCGATCTGGCTCGGGTAAGAGTACCATTGCTAACCTATTCACTCGTTTTTATGACGTAGACTCTGGTTCAATTGAGCTTGATGGCCACGACATTCGTGATTACGAATTGAGAAATCTGCGTGAGCACTTTGCGCTCGTTTCTCAAAATGTACATCTGTTTAACGATACGGTGGCTAACAACATCGCTTACGCAGCAGAAGAACAGTATTCACGTGAACAGATCGAATACGCGGCTAAGCTTGCTCATGCAAGTGAGTTTATCGAAGGCATGGAAAATGGCATCGATACCGTTGTTGGTGAAAATGGCGCAAGCCTTTCTGGTGGTCAAAGACAACGTATTGCGATTGCACGTGCTTTATTAAGAGATGCGCCTGTGCTGATTCTTGATGAGGCGACGTCTGCACTGGATACTGAGTCAGAGAGAGCGATTCAATCTGCACTAGAAGAACTGCAGAAAGACAAAACAGTATTAGTTATCGCACACAGACTCTCTACCATCGAGCAAGCTGATGAAATTCTAGTGGTTGATGATGGACATATTGTAGAAAGGGGCGCACATGCTGAGCTAATCGCGCATGATGGTGCTTATGCACAATTACACCGAATTCAGTTCAGCGGATAAATTAGGTCTTGTTGTGATCGAAAAGATTTGGTTTAACAGTCACCCGTTGAAATATCTTCTCTGGCCGCTTTTGTGGCCACTGAGTCTGCTGTTCAAAATGATCAGTAGTCGGCGTCGTGACGCTTATCTCTCAGGGAATAAAGAGACCTACCGCCCGCCTTTACCTGTTATTGTTGTGGGCAATATTACTGCTGGTGGAAATGGTAAAACACCGGTTGTGATTTGGTTAGTTGAGATGCTTCAGGCTCACGGCTTTAAACCCGGAGTCGTATCTCGTGGCTACGGTGCAAAAGCACCAAGCTATCCGTTGGTGTTGGATGAAAATACCCCAGCTGAGCATTCGGGTGATGAACCTCGCTTGATTCGTAAGCGAACTGGTGCGCCAGTCGCAGTCGACCCTGTGCGAGCTAACGCAGTGAAAGCATTGCTGAGCAAAGGCGTTGATGTGATTATCACTGACGATGGCCTTCAGCATTACGCGCTTGAACGCGACATTGAATTTGCAGTTATCGACGGCGCAAGACGCTTTGGTAGTGAGAGTTTGATTCCTTTAGGTCCATTACGAGAGCCGGTTTCTCGTTTAGATGAAGTCGACTTTTTGGTAAACAATGGCGGTAAAGCGCACGGTCGAGAGTTCTCGATGTCTTTGCTTCCAAGCCAAGCAGTTAACCTAAAGACTGGTCAGAAAAGGTCTGTGGCAAAATTACACAAGCTGGTGGCTTTTGCCGGTATTGGCCACCCACCGCGCTTTTTTAAAACATTGGAAGATCTTGATGGTGATGTGGTTTTCACACAGGGCTTCGCCGACCATCAAGATTTTGATAAAGATGAACTTCATGCCTTAGCTAATAAAGGTATGAATCTGATTATGACAGAAAAAGACGCTGTAAAATGCGAAGAATATGCGCAAGATAACTGGTGGTATCTTCCAGTTTCTGCGCAGTTTGATGAAGATTCGCAACAGCAAATTTTAAAAAGAATAAAAGAGGTTATGGAATACTATGGATCACCGTCTACTTGAGATCGTTGCTTGCCCTGTATGTAAAGGTAAACTAACTTTTGACAAGGATAAGCAAGAGCTTGTTTGTAAAATTGATCGCCTTGCTTACCCAATTAAAGAGGGTATTCCTGTTCTTTTAGAACCTGAAGCTCGCACCGTTTCTATGGATGAGGGTAAGTAATGTCTTATACGGTTGTTATACCTGCAAGATACCAATCGAGCCGTTTACCAGGGAAGCCACTTGCTGACATTGGTGGAAAGCCGATGATTCAATGGGTATACGAACAGTCAATGAAAGCGGGTGCCGATAACGTTATTATCGCTACCGACGACGCTCGAGTTGAAAAAGCGGCTAAAGCATTTGGCGCGACCGTTTGTATGACATCACCGAATCACGAATCGGGCACTGAACGCCTAGCTGAAGTGATTGAAGTTATGAATATTCCTGATGATCATATTATCGTGAATGTTCAAGGTGATGAGCCACTTATCCCACCTTCAATCATTAATCAGGTTGCCAACAATCTTGCTAACAGTACAGCCCCGATGGCAACGTTAGGTGTGGAAATTACTCATGCTGATGAAGTGTTTAACCCTAATGCCGTTAAAGTTGTAACCGATAAAGACGGTTACGCCTTGTATTTTAGCCGAGCAACCATCCCTTGGGATCGCGATGCTTACGCGAACAACGGTACTGCAGCGGAATCTCCTTTGCTTCGTCATATTGGTATCTATGCTTACCGAGCGGGTTTTATCAATACCTACATTAATTGGGAACCAAGCACTCTTGAACGTATTGAGTGCCTAGAGCAATTACGAGTACTTTGGTACGGTGAAAAAATCCACGTAGACGTTGCGGCGGAAGCACCGGCTGCTGGTGTTGATACGCCTGAAGACCTAGAAGCGGTTCGAGCTATTATTGGCTAAGCTTCTTTGAGCGAGTTCTTCTTTGCTCTACAAAATGAAAAATCATGAGCCTTGCCTATTGCGAGGCTTTTTTCTATCTATCGAAAAGCGCGTGCGTGTCTTATTAACCTAAGCAAACGGATATTGAGATAGTTGCATTGGTTTATGCATCATCAACACGGAATTATCTGAGATTTACCTCGCTCGAGTTCCAATTTTTCTCTATAATATGCCGCCTATAAAGTAGTGGCGAATCGCTAGTACAGAATAAAACTTACGACAAAACGTGGAGTAAAAGATGCCTTCTCAAAGCCCAGTGATTACGGTTGATGGACCAAGTGGTGCAGGTAAAGGTACCCTGTGTATGTTGCTAGCAGATAAGCTAGGCTTTCATCTTCTAGACTCAGGCGCGATCTATCGCGTATTGGCTTTAGCGGCAATTCACCATGGTGTGGATACTGAATCAGAGGATGCTTTAGTACCGCTTGCTACACACTTAGACGTGCAGTTTATTGCTGAAGGCGACTTAGTTAAGGTTATCCTAGAAGGTGAAGATGTGTCTGGTGAACTTCGTAAAGAAGAGACTGGCATGGCGGCTTCAAAAGTTGCTGCTTTACCTCGCGTTCGCGAAGCACTGCTTCGTCGTCAACGTGCATTCAGCGCTGCGCCTGGTTTGGTTGCAGATGGCCGTGACATGGGAACGGTTGTGTTTTCTGAAGCTGAAGCGAAAATATTTTTAGATGCAAGTGCTGAAGAGCGTGCGAGTCGCCGCCTTAAACAGTTGCAACAGAAGGGGTTAGATGTTAAATTTGACGACCTTTTGAGCGAGATCCAAGAGCGAGACGACCGAGATCGTAATCGCCCAGTGGCGCCACTTCGCCCTGCAGAGGATGCTCTAGTGCTTGATTCCACCTCAATGAATATTGAGCAGGTAGTAGAAAAAGCACTACACTATATTGAATCGAAACTGGCTGGGTAATTTCGCCGAGCTAGTACGAACGTTGGTCGCAAGGATGATGACCGGCGAATTTATCAACCCCATGCGGTAGGATACCCATGGACGTTTAATTATTGAAGATTAAATAATGACTGAATCTTTTGCTCAACTCTTTGAAGAGTTTCTATCTGAAACTGAATTCCAACAAGGCAGCATCGTTAAAGGTACTGTAGTAGCTATCGAGAACGGTTTCGTTCTTGTAGACGCTGGTCTTAAGTCTGAATCTGCTATCCCTGCTGAACAATTCAAGAACGCTGCTGGCGAACTTGAAGTTGAAGTTGGTGCTGAAGTAGACGTAGCTCTAGACGCTGTTGAAGATGGTTTCGGTGAAACTCAACTTTCTCGTGAGAAAGCTAAGCGTCACGAAGCTTGGATCGTACTTGAGAAAGCTTGCGAAGAAGCTGAAACTGTTGTTGGTATCATCAACGGTAAAGTTAAAGGCGGTTTCACTGTTGAACTTAACGGTATCCGTGCTTTCCTTCCTGGTTCTCTAGTAGACGTACGTCCTATCCGTGACACTGCTCACCTAGAAAACAAAGAGCTAGAGTTCAAAGTAATCAAGCTAGACCAGAAGCGTAACAACGTTGTTGTTTCTCGTCGTGCTGTTATCGAATCTGAAAACAGTGTTGAGCGTGACGAACTTCTTGAAACTCTACAAGAAGGTACTGAAGTTAAAGGTATCGTTAAGAACCTTACTGACTACGGTGCATTCGTTGACCTTGGCGGTGTTGACGGTCTTCTACATATCACAGATATGGCTTGGAAGCGCGTTAAGCACCCATCAGAGATCGTTAACGTTGGTGACGAAATCCTAGTTAAAGTTCTTAAGTTCGATCGTGAGCGCACTCGTGTTTCACTAGGTCTTAAGCAACTAGGCGAAGATCCATGGGTAGCAATCGCTAAGCGTTACCCAGAAGGTCACAAGCTTTCTGGTCGTGTTACAAACCTAACTGACTACGGCTGCTTCGTTGAAATCGAAGAAGGCGTTGAAGGTCTAGTACACGTTTCTGAAATGGATTGGACTAACAAGAACATCCACCCTTCTAAAGTTGTTAATGTTGGCGACGAAGTTGAGGTTATGGTTCTTGATATCGACGAAGAACGTCGTCGTATCTCTCTAGGTCTGAAACAGTGTAAAGCTAACCCATGGCAGTCATTTGCAGAAATGCAAGCTAAGGGCGACAAAGTTACTGGTAAGATCAAGTCTATCACTGACTTTGGTATCTTCATCGGTCTAGAAGGCGGTATCGACGGTCTTGTACACCTATCTGACATTTCTTGGAACGCTGCCGGCGAAGAAGCTGTACGTGAATACAAGAAAGGCGACGAAATCTCTGCTGTTGTTCTAGCAGTAGATGCAGAGCGTGAGCGTATTTCTCTTGGCGTTAAGCAAATGGAAAACGACCCGTTCAACGCATACGTTGCTGACAACAAGAAAGGTGTTCTTGTAAACGGTACTGTTACTGCAGTTGACGCGAAAGGCGCTACTATCGAGCTAATCGAAGGCGTTGAAGGTTACATCCGCGCTTCTGAAGTTTCTCGCGACCGTATCGAAGATGCATCTCTAATCCTAAGCGTTGGCGACAGCGTTGAAGCGAAGTTCACTGGTGTAGACCGTAAGAACCGCGTAATCAACCTATCTATCAAAGCTAAAGATGAAGCTGATGAGCAAGAAGCAATGGCTTCACTGAACAAGTCTGAAGAAGGCGCGTTCGGTAACGCAATGGCAGACGCATTCAAAGCTGCTAAAGGCGAATAATAGCTTCTCATTAAGAGAATTATAGCTATCTAGCCAAGAAAGGAGCCGTAAGGCTCCTTTTTTTTTGCTTATTTTTCCGATAGGTCTATAATTTCTAAAAAGAAAACCAACGAGGGTAACTATGACTAAGTCTGAATTGATTGAGAGACTGTGCGCTGAGCAAACGCATCTTTCTGCAAAAGAAATTGAAGACGCTGTAAAAGACATTTTAGAGCATATGGCTTCAACACTAGAAAGTGGTGATCGAATCGAAATTCGCGGTTTTGGCAGCTTTTCTCTGCATTATCGTGAGCCTCGTGTTGGACGTAACCCAAAGACTGGTGACAAGGTTGAGTTAGAAGGTAAATACGTTCCTCACTTCAAACCAGGTAAAGAGCTGCGTGAACGAGTAAACTCAGGAATGTAGCCTACTTATCGGAATTAAGAAAAGCGGCATACTATAATGTATGCCGCTTTTTTATGACCATAATATGGTGGTCTGATTAGTAATTTTCCTGCATAATCGTACAGCTAACCAACCAATGAGTGATGAACTATGAAAATTATAAAAATAGTCGCCGTTATCGCACTTTTCCTAATTGCACTGGCTTTAGGCTCTCAAAACCAAACAACTGTGAATTTCAACTATCTGCTAGCGCAAGGTGACTTCCACCTATCAAGTTTATTAGGTGTTGTATTCGTTTCAGGCTTCGCCCTTGCTTGGTTAGTCTTTGGTAATATGCACATGCGGTCTCAGCTAAAAATTCATCGCTTGAAGAAGCAACTCAATAAGCAATCAAAGCAGGTCCCTGCTGATACTAAAGCTTAAAGGCTATATTTGATGTTAGAGTTACTGTTCTTACTTTTGCCCATCGCAGCCGCTTATGGCTGGTATATGGGTAATCGTAATGCTCAGCAAGAAAAACAAAAGCAATCACACCAGATCTCCCGTCAATACGTGACGGGTTTGAACCTATTACTGTCAGACCAATCTGACAAAGCGGTTGATCACTTCATTGAGCTGCTTCAAGTAGACAATGAAACCATCGATACTCACTTGGCTTTGGGCAACTTGTTCCGCTCAAGAGGCGAAGTCGACCGCGCTATTCGTATTCACCAAAATCTCATCTCTCGTTCGGGGCTTACCCTCGATCAGAAAAATCTCGCACTGCAACAATTAGCTAAAGACTACATGGTCTCTGGCTTCCTTGATCGCGCTGAAAAAATCTTTGAACAACTTGTAGAAGAACCTGACCATAAAGAGGGCGCTTTACAGCAGTTGGTGGCTATTTATCAGCAGACCCGTGAGTGGAACAAGGCTATCCATTACGGAAATATCTTAGTTAAGCTCGGCAAGAAAAAAATGAAGATGCGTGCCACAGTCGCGCATTTCTGGTGTGAGCTTGCAATGCAAGAACAAGCCGATGGTAATCGTTCTAAAGCGCTTCAGCATTTTAAGAAGGCGCTTTCTGAAGACCCTAAATGTGTTCGCGCAAGTATCGCACTAGGGAAGTTCCACTTAGCGAACGAAGATTACCAAAAGACAATTGATTGTCTTGAATCGGTACTTGAACAAGATATCGATTTTATCAGTGAGGTGTTGCCAACCCTTGCTGAGTGTTACCACAAGCTTGGACAAGAAGCTCAATTGGTCGAGTTCCTCAAAGCGTGTATTCAGAAGAAAGCCGGTGTATCTGCCGAACTGATGCTGGCGCAATTGGTTGCTCACCATGAAGATGTAGGCTCTGCTCAAGAGTTACTGACAAAGCAGCTTGTTAAAAATCCAACCATGAAAGGTTTTTATCGATTAATCGATTACCACCTAGCGGAAGCAGAAGAAGGCCGAGCAAAAGACAGCTTAACCACACTTCAATCTATGGTTGGTGAACAGCTTAAGGTTAAGCCTCATTACCGTTGTCGTCAGTGTGGTTTCTCGACACACTCTTTGTATTGGCACTGCCCTTCATGTAAAGGGTGGGGGACGATCAAGCCTATTCGTGGGCTTGATGGTGAATAGATTTGTGGTCACTTTAAGACCAAATTATTAATTGCAGCTTTCGGGCTGCATTTTTATGACTGTTATTTATCACCTGCTTAGGTGATTAGAAATTTTTAGAAAGTTAACTGCGTTAGGAGATGAAATGAACGACCAAAAAATCATTGTAGCCTTGGATTATGATAATCAAGCGGATGCGTTAGCCTTTGTCGATCGAATTGACCCAGCATCTTGCCGCCTAAAAGTGGGCAAAGAGATGTTTACCCTGTTTGGCCCTGAATTTGTTCGTGAATTACATAAGCGTGGTTTCTCAGTATTTTTAGACCTTAAATTCCACGACATCCCGAACACATGTTCAAAAGCAGTCCGTGCTGCCGCTGAACTGGGTGTTTGGATGGTGAACGTACACGCAAGTGGCGGTGAGCGTATGATGACGGCTTCTCGCGAAATCTTAGAACCTTATGGCAAAGATTGTCCACTGTTAATCGGTGTAACGGTACTCACCAGTATGGAGCAATCTGACTTAGCGGGTATCGGTCTGGATCTTGAACCACAACAACACGTGATGCGCTTGGCTTCTCTAACGAAAAACTCTGGCTTAGACGGTGTTGTATGTTCTGCACAAGAGGCTTCTTTGCTTAAAGATGCACTTGGTCAAGAGTTCAAGCTAGTTACTCCAGGTATTCGTCCTGTCGGCGCAGATGTTGGTGACCAGAAGCGCATCATGACGCCTTCTAAAGCGATTGAATCAGGTTCAGACTACCTTGTTATTGGTCGTCCGATTACGCAAGCGATAGACCCTGCTGCTGTACTTGCAGAGATCAACGGTACGCTTGCTTAAGTCTATATTTGGATTGAGATATAAATAAAGAAGGCCAGCAAATTGCTGGCCTTAATTTTTTAGTCTGGATTAGTCTAAACTGGACTGAATGTTCTGTGTGGAGCCTAAACCGGAGCACCACTATGGAATTTGAAGTCGCTGTCTTCTGAAGTGATAAGATCAGCTTCTACTTGAGCAAAATGCGAAATACGCTCTGAAATATCTTTCCCTGCGATCTGTTCTGCTAGCTCAAGGTAATCTTGGTAGTGGCGAGCTTCTGAACGAAGTAGAGACACGTAAAACTTCTCCATGTCTTCTTCCAAGAAAGGAGCCAATTTAGCGAAGCGCTCACAAGAGCGAGCTTCAATAAACGCACCGATGATAAGCTTATCAACCAGAGCATCAGGCTCGTAAGTCTTAACTTGTTTGATCAAGCCCTTAGCGTAACGACCCGCCTCGATTGGCTGGTAAGTCACGCCTTTCTTCTCCATCAACTCCATGACTTGGTAGAAGTGATGCAGCTCTTCTTTGATCAGTAAAACCATCTTATCGATTAGGTCAGCACCGTAATTACAGCCTTCTTTCGCTGTGATTTGCTTGGATACGTTGCTTTTACCACGCAGAGACTCTAAGTCTCCGATACGACGGTAAGCAAATTGCTCGTATGGCAAAATCCATTCATTCAGTTGCTTCGCGCTTTCTTTATCGACGGCGTACTTGCGAATAAGGAATAAAGCACTCTGTGCCGCCTTAAGTTCACACAGCATGTGATCGCGTAGAATGATGTGAAGATTTTCTGGCTTTTTGGCTTCATCTATCCATGAATCTGGCGTTTCGGCTTTAAGAAAAGAGTGGATTGGAGCGAGTAATTCTTGATACATGGTCAGGGAAAGTTTGTTGATAATGCGGGGATTTTATCACAGCTCAAGAGATCTCCCTATACAGAGAAAGGAAATTCAACAGCTACAAAAAAGGCCGCCTATTTAATGTAAATAAGGCGGCCTTTAAGTGTTGAGTTAGACTGTTACCATTTCTTCTTCTGACCGAAGAGGGCATCCATATCGTCTTCTCGTTCTTTAGATTCCATCTGCTGCAAATCTTGAGCGTTTTTGTCTTGGCGTTTCTGGTCAAGCTCGTTAAGCATCTGTTGAAGCTTTTCTTTGGCTTGATTAGAGTACGAGTCGTTCTTAGTCGCCAAAGCATCAATACCTTTGCGTAATAGCTGAATCGCTGTTCCCGGTTGTCCGCGAGAAATCGAATCGTTTGCACGTTTGATAACATTTTCAATGTTAATACGGATTTGAATTGTTTCTAGGCGAGCATTTTCAACCACATAAGCTTGAGTCTCGAAACGGCCTTTATTGTGCTCGTTGCGCACCGTATCACGCAGGCGTTTAACTAACTTAAGCATCATGATCGCTTGCTTGTCACTACTTGGTACGCGGAAAGCGGTACTCTCGCCACCTTTGTAGTTCTCTTTTAGCTGAGTGATTTGTTGTTTTACGCTTTCAATGCGTTGGGCAAGCTGCTTATTTTTTGGATCGAGTTGATACATGTTTTCTAATGCATCAAGAATTCGATTGTTTAAGCATACAAGAAGATCTTGGCTAAACGGCATGTGATGAGCGTTGCCAATCAGTTCTTCTGTACCGTCAATAATGGTTAGATAACGAGAAGCTTCCTGTTTCTTCGCTGTTTCTACCTTAACTTTATATTGAAGCATGATGTTGTAGCCTAAAACTAACACCAAAAGAACGGCTACTAAGACGATTATTAAACCAATATTCATATATTTGAGTCTGCTTATTATTTTCTATAGCTAACTGGAGAGGATACACGATTCCATTGTGTATCGGCACTCGTAAATTGCAATTTCTGATTATCTCTTGTTGAGCGAAATCGGCAATCAAAACTTACCAACTAATGTATGAGAATGAGGGTTGGGTTGCAAAGCGTTAGTGATGTTTTTGTTTGTTAAGCTAGAAAAACTCAATTTTCCTGTCATTTTTGTGTTCGAAGCGTTATAACTATTAATTATATTACACGCGACTATAACGCTCTCTTTGCAAATAAGTTAGCACAGAAATGAGTAAAGGATTACGAGGTTAGATATGAAGTTACAGCAACTGAAGTACATTGTTGAGGTTGTAAACCATAACCTAAATGTTTCAGCTACAGCAGAGAGTTTGTACACATCTCAGCCTGGCATTAGTAAGCAAGTTAGATTACTTGAAGACGAACTAGGCATTCAGATTTTTGAGCGTAGCGGCAAGCATCTAACGCAGGTTACCCAAGCGGGTGAGGATATCATTCGTATCTCTCAAGAGATTTTGGCGCGCGTTGAAAGCATTAAAGCGGTAGCGGGTGAACACACACATCCAGAGATGGGTACATTGAATATTTCAACGACTCATACTCAAGCTCGTTATGCACTGCCTGATGTGATTAAAGGTTTCACGGCGCGCTATCCAAAAGTATCGCTTCACATGCACCAAGGTACGCCAAGCCAAATGTCAGAAGCCGTCGCTAAAGGTACAGCGAATTTTGCGATTGCAACGGAAGCGCTACACCTTTACCAAGATGCGATTATGCTGCCTTGTTACCACTGGAACCGTTCGATCGTCGTGACCAAAGATCATCCCCTGGCACAGAAGCGTAATATCACGATCGAAGATCTTGCGGCTTACTCTCTCGTGACTTATGTATTTGGTTTCACTGGCCGTTCTGAGCTTGATACCGCGTTTAACAAAGTAGGTTTAACACCGCGTGTTGTGTTTACTGCGACCGATGCAGACGTAATCAAAACCTACGTTCGTATGGGCATTGGTGTTGGTGTAATTGCAAGTATGGCTATTGACCACGAGCAAGATACTGATTTGGTTGCGATTGATGCGAGCCATCTATTTGGTGCGAGCACAACCAGCATTGGTTTTAGAAAAGGCACCTTCTTGCGTTCTTACATGTTTGATTTCATGGAGCGTTTTGCACCGCACTTAACTCGCCCTGTGGTTGAGCAAGCTATTTCTTTGAAATCGAACGAAGAGATCGAAGAGATGTTTAAAGATATCGAACTGCCAGTTCGTTAATCTCATCGTGTAAATTTTGATTCTTATTCGGCCTGTATTTGCAGGCCGTTTTTCTTTTGGGCTTTTAGTTTTCGTTTTCTTTATCGGGCCTTTCCATTTCGACCTCTTACCCCTACAATCCACGCATCATAGGGGGAAGCATGCATTCACGATTTAAAATACTCGATTCATTTTTGCTAGAGCACCAGATTTACTGGCGTTCAGAGCCTTTTCACCTATGCCAAACTCAACAGCAGCCGTGGAAAGAGGTCAATCGTCCACTCGTTGATTGGTTAGAAAGCTTAGATAATGAAAGCATTCAAACCTTAAAAGAGCAGCCTCAGCTTTTGATTGAGGAACTGACTCGTTTCCTACCTGAATTAGAAACTGCTACCCAAAACATCCAGTTCGATAACACTGCTTTGGTTGGTTTAGACCTCCCACGTGGTACTGCTGATGGTATTCCTGGCCGAAAGCTACATCAAATTGTCACAATGGGCGAGGCTGCATTATGCCATCACCATGGCAAAGAGTGGCTCGAGTGGTGTTCTGGTAAAGGCTTTCTTGGTCGAATCCTATCTCAGCAATCGGATCAAAAAGTCACTAGCTTTGAATGGCAGCAATCGTTATGCGAAAGCGGACAAAAGATTGCGGATGACCAGAAGTTAGCGATGGATTTTGTTCAAGGAGATGCGTTTTCAGACAAGGCCGATGACGTGTTTAATTCGTACCAACATGCCGTGGCCCTTCATGCTTGTGGTGATCTTCATGTTGAGCTAGTTAAAAAGTCAGTGTCACATGGGCTACCAGCGGTCACTATTTCTCCTTGTTGTTATCATCTTATTCGAGACGAAAACTATCAAGCGATGTCTTCTATCGCGAAAAGCTCAGCATTAACGTTAAGTAAGAGCGACTTGAGAATCCCGCTTCAAGAAACCGTTACTGGTGGTGAAAGAGTAAAAAGACATCGTCAACTAGAGATGAGCTATCGTCTAGGCTTCAGCCAGTTGCTTAAGGCTGAACTTAACATTGACGAATACATTCCTGTACCGAGCATCAAAAAATCAGAGTTAGCTGAGGGTTTTGAATCTTTCTGCCGTTGGGCATCTGAAGTGAAAGAGCTATCGCTGGGCTCAGATATTGATTTTGACTCTTATTTGATTCAAGGCGAAGCGCTTTTCTGGGAAATGGAAAAGCTGAGTTTGGTTCAACAAGTCTTTAGACGACCATTAGAGATATGGCTGGCTTTAGATCGCGCTATCTATCTGCAAGAGCAAGGTTATGAAGCTACGATTGAAGAGTTCTGTGAACGCAGTATTACGCCAAGAAATCTATTGATTCATGGGGTTAAAATCGAGCGCTAGTGGTAAACCGTACTGTTACGTGTTTTTACTAACTAAATCCATTAATGCAAAAAAGCCAGCGCGACATAATGTCGTACTGGCTTTTTGTTTAATGTGTATGAGTTAACTGAACGCTTCAACGAGAAGATTATTGCGTTCAGTTAGTCATTACATCATTAGTTAAACATTGCGATTGCTTCTGCTGGGTCTACGTATTCAAGGTCAAAGCTTTCTGCAACTTCTTTACAAGTTACTTTACCGTGAATAACGTTTAGACCTTCTAGGAAGCCTTCATCAGATAGAAGTGCTTCGCGGTAGCCTTTGTTCGCTAGCTTAACAATGTAAGGAAGTGTTGCATTGTTTAGTGCGTAAGTTGAAGTACGAGCAACAGCGCCAGGCATGTTTGCAACACAGTAGTGAACTACGTCATCAACAATGTAAGTTGGGTCTGCGTGAGTGGTTGCGTGAGAAGTCTCGAAACAACCGCCTTGGTCGATTGCAACATCAACAACTGCTGAACCTGACTTCATCTTAGCGATGTGCTCTTTTGTAACCAATTTTGGAGCTGCTGCGCCAGGAATTAGTACTGCACCAATTACTAGGTCTGCTTCTAGAACATGCTTCTCAATGGCGTCTTCAGTAGAATAAACCACTTTTGCGCGACCTTGGAATTCTTCATCAAGTCGACGCAGTGTATCTACGTTACGGTCAAGAATTGTAACATCAGCGCGAAGGCCTACAGCCATACGTGCTGCGTTAGCACCTACAACACCGCCACCAACAACAACAACTTTTGCTGGTTCAACACCTGGAACGCCACCAAGAAGAAGACCACAACCACCGTTAGATTTCTCTAATGTTTGTGCACCTGCTTGAATAGACATACGACCAGCTACTTCAGACATTGGTGCTAATAGTGGCAAGCGACCCATATTATCTGTTACAGTCTCATAGGCTACGCAGACAGCTTTGCTCTTGATAAGCTCTTCAGTTTGTGGAAAATCTGGTGCAAGGTGTAAATAGGTAAATAATATTTGCCCTTCGCGAAGCATAGCTCGCTCGACAGCTTGAGGTTCTTTAACCTTTACAATCATCTCTGCTTTCGCGAAAACGTCAGCAGCAGTAGGAAGAATGGATGCGCCTACAGCGATGTAATCATCGTCTGAAAAACCGATACCAGTACCGGCATTGGTTTCTACAAAAACTTGGTGGCCGTGTGAGATTAGTTCTCTCACGCTAGCTGGGGTCATACCAACGCGGTATTCGTGGTTCTTGATTTCCTTAGGTACGCCAATGATCATCCTGACTCCTCATTTTATTTTGGTTGTTTTATCTATGTGTAGGGTAATTCTGTCGAATTAATATCTAGTATAGATAGGTTTAGATAAAATTTGATACTGAATATTAAAAAGTTGTAGTATATTTTTTTGCAAGGAAGTAATAAGGTGGAATAAAAAATGGCAGACAATTATAAGAAGCCGTCCAAGGAACTAGATCGTATTGACCGCAACATTCTTAATGAGTTGCAAAAAGACGGTCGTATCTCAAACGTTGAACTCTCAAAACGAGTAGGACTTTCTCCAACTCCATGTCTTGAACGTGTTCGTCGTTTAGAACGTCAAGGTTACATTACTGGGTACACAGCGTTGCTGAACCCACAGTACCTTGATGCTTCACTTTTAGTGTTTGTTGAAATTACGTTGAACCGTGGTGCGCCAGATGTGTTCGAACAATTCAACACCGCTGTGCAGAAACTGGATGACATCCAAGAGTGTCATTTAGTGTCGGGTGATTTTGACTATCTTCTAAAAACACGTGTATCTGATATGGGTGCTTACCGTAAGCTACTGGGTGATACGTTACTTCGTCTACCGGGCGTAAACGACACTCGAACTTACGTAGTAATGGAAGAAGTGAAACAAACCAATCAACTTGTGATTAAAACTCGTTAGTCACAATTGGTGAAATGAAAGAAAGCGGACATTTGTTCCGCTTTCTTGCTTTCTGGAATTGGGTTTTTCTGTTTGATATGGTTAAATCAACAGTAGTTTCATTGAAACGAGCGGCTTTGGCCGCTCGAGATGTTTTTATCCCTTTTAATTATTAAGTTGGTTTATGTTCAAGCAGAGCAGTAATAAAGTAGAAACAATCATTAAAACGAGTGAAGAGCCTCAGTCTCCTCGTTTGAGTGGTTCTCAACGTCTCAAAGAGTGCAGTCTGATTCTCGGTGTTCTCTTCTCTATTCTACTTGCCGTTGCGTTATTAACTTTTAGTCCTGCAGACCCATCATGGTCGCAAACGGCGTGGGGTGGTGACATTCAAAATGCGGGTGGCTACCTAGGTGCTTGGTTGGCGGATACGCTTTTCTTCGTATTTGGTTCTTTGGCTTACCCTCTGCCTATCTTAGTGACGGTTGCTGCGTGGGTTTTATTCCGCAAACGTAATGAAGACGAGCAGATCGACTTCATGCTGTGGGGCACTCGCTTACTTGGCCTGACTATCCTAATTCTTACGAGTTGTGGTTTAGCGGATATCAACTTTGACGACATCTGGTACTTTTCATCCGGTGGCGTGGTAGGTGACGTTTTAACAAGCCTTGCACTTCCAACGTTGAATGTTCTTGGTAGTACGCTGGTTCTTCTTTTCTTATGGGGTGCTGGTTTCACTCTATTAACCGGTATCTCTTGGCTAAGCATTGTGGAATGGTTGGGTGAATGTGCCATCAAATTTTTCACGTCTACTGTTAATAAGGCTCGTGGCCAAGACCAAGAGCTGCTTGAGCCTCAATTAAGAGAATCAGCAGACCGCGATTTAATCGAAGAACGTCATCACCAGCATCAAGCGCCAACTTACCGCGATGTTCCTGCTATAGAAGGCAACAAAGAATCAACAGAGCATGATCGGCTAGATCCTGCGATGAGTTTTTCTGCGACCAATGAGTCGTCAGACGTGGCGACAAATGCGCGAGACAATGCTGCATCGCCGAAGCGTCATTACAATATTCATATGCCTGTCGATGCTCCTGCGAAACAAGAAGCTCCTGTTCATGAACAACCTCAGGTTCAGCCTCAAGCGGTAATTGAGTCAGAGCAAACGATCCCTGCAGCAGCTGTTTACCAAGCGCCAGAAGAACCGCTAGAAGAAGGTATTGAGCGCTCTAAACAGTTGAATGCAACGATAGAGCAGCTAGAAAATGCGGCCATGTATGAAGATGACCTAGCAGAACAAGATCAGGTTGACGCGCGTGATTCTCAGGTTGCTTACCAACAATACATGCAGAACGAACAACCAGAAGTTGGCCCTGCTCATGCTGACCTTAGAAGTGCTGAACCAGAATTAGATAGCTCACCACAAGTAAATGGCGAATTTGGTTCTGAAGATGTTCAACCTGAATCTTTATACGCTTCACCTATGGGCGAGCCAGAAGCAACCGTGGAAGACGATTTCTCTGCACAACCTTCACCGTTTGATGTGACGGAAGAGCAAAGCTACCAACAGGGCTCAGAGCTTGAATCAGAACAGGCTGAAGCTGAATTAGCTGACGCAGCATTAATCGAAGAACAGTTTGAACCTTTCCCTTATCAAGAAGAACATTCAGAACCTGAACAGCCAACAGCACAAAACCTAGAGCCAACTGTTGATCTTCCTTGGGAAGAAGTAACGGAAGAAGAACCTGCGCATCAAGATCAAGATGTCGCCGCATTCCAAAGCATTGTTTCTGAAGCCCAAGCGAATATGGCAGCGGCGCAGAATCCGTTCTTGGTTCAACAAGATGTTAATTTACCTAAGCCTGCTGAGCCATTACCCACGCTTGAATTGTTATTCCACCCTGAAAAGCGTGAAACCTTTATTGACCGTGATGCGCTAGAGGCAATTGCTCGTCTTGTTGAATCTAAGCTAGCGGACTACAAGATCAAAGCAGACGTTGTCGACATTTTCCCAGGTCCAGTAATCACTCGATTCGAACTTGATCTGGCTCCAGGTGTGAAAGTAAGCCGTATTTCTGGCCTTTCTATGGACTTAGCGCGTTCGCTCTCTGCATTGGCAGTACGTGTCGTAGAAGTGATTCCGGGTAAACCTTATGTTGGCTTAGAACTGCCGAATATGAGTCGCCAAACGGTATTCTTCTCAGACGTGGTTGCTAGCCCTCAGTTCCAAGAAGCGAAATCGCCAACGACAGTGGTTCTAGGACAAGACATCGCTGGTGAAGCCGTTATTGCTGATCTATCGAAAATGCCTCACGTTCTGGTTGCAGGTACAACCGGTTCTGGTAAGTCGGTAGGTGTGAACGTAATGATTCTGAGTATGCTTTACAAAGCATCACCGGAAGATGTTCGCTTCATCATGATCGACCCGAAAATGCTTGAGCTATCGGTTTATGAGGGTATTCCTCATCTATTGTCTGAAGTGGTAACCGACATGAAAGATGCGTCGAACGCCCTTCGTTGGTGTGTTGGCGAGATGGAACGACGTTATAAGCTGATGTCAGCATTAGGCGTTCGTAACATTAAAGGTTACAACGATAAGCTTAAGATGGCAGCGGAAGCGGGTCACCCAATTCACGATCCACTGTGGAAGCCGGGCGACAGCATGGACCCAGAAGCGCCATTGCTTGAGAAGCTGCCTTACATTGTGGTTATCGTTGATGAATTTGCCGACCTAATCATGGTGGTTGGTAAGAAGGTTGAAGAACTGATTGCACGTTTGGCACAAAAAGCACGTGCGGCGGGTGTTCACTTGATCCTAGCGACGCAACGTCCATCAGTGGATGTTATTACTGGTCTTATCAAAGCGAACATTCCAACCCGTGTTGCCTTTACGGTATCAACCAAAACGGATTCACGAACTATCCTTGATCAAGGTGGTGCGGAATCACTATTGGGTATGGGTGATATGCTTTACTTGCCACCGGGTTCTAGCCATACAACTCGTGTTCACGGTGCCTTTGCATCTGATGACGATGTACACGCAGTTGTGAATAACTGGAAAGCGCGTGGTAAGCCAAACTATATTGATGAAATCACCAACGGCGAACAAACCCCAGAAACCTTGCTTCCGGGTGAGAAGATGGAAGGTGATGAAGAGGTCGATCCTCTGTTTGATCAAGTGGTAGAACACGTTGTTCATTCACGTCGTGGCTCAGTTTCAGGCGTACAGCGTCGATTCAAGATTGGCTACAACCGTGCTGCACGTATTGTCGAGCAACTTGAAGCTCAAGGTATCGTAAGTGCTCCAGGTCATAACGGTAACCGAGAAGTCTTAGCACCAGCGCCACCAAAAGATTAGTTCCGGTAGGAACTCATAACTATTCAGTCGGTCAAATCGAAAATATGACCGACTTATGTTCTAACAGGATTATTGATGAAAAAAGTATTCGCACTTTTATTTATGAGCTTCTCAGTGTTTGCTTCTCCGAAAGAAGAGTTGAGTAGCCGCTTGGCATTAAACGCAGGCTTCAGCGCTGACTTTAAACAAGTCGTGACCAGCCCTGATGGTGATGTTGTTATGGAAGGTGAGGGCACGGTAGAGATTGCACGCCCAAGCCTGTTCCGCTGGGAGACCACGTTCCCTGATGAAAACTTGTTGGTATCTGATGGCCAAAGCTTGTGGTACTACAGCCCGTTCATTGAGCAAGTGAGCATTTATTGGCAAGAGCAAGCGACATCACAGACACCTTTTGTCCTGCTTACACGTAACCAAGAAAGTGATTGGGATAATTATAATGTGGCGCAAACGGGTAACCAATTCACGCTAACGCCAACTGCTGTCGATTCTAATCAGGGTGACTTCCAGATTAATATCACCGAAAAGGGCATTGTTCAGGGCTTTAATGTGATTGAACAAGACGGTCAAAAAGGTGAGTTTACCTTTAGCAATGTTGATTTGGGTAAACCTGCAGCAGACCGTTTTACTTTTGTGGCGCCGGAAGGTGTCGAGGTCGACGACCAAAGAAACTGATCTAAAGAAGCAGATCGTTTGGTAGTACGTCGATAGGCATTAATGCCATCAACGAATCAAGAGATTGCAATTGAGTAATTACAGCTTAGATTTTGCGGGGGACGAAGATTTTCGTCCCCTTGCTGCTCGTATGAGACCGGAAACTGTCGAACAGTATATCGGTCAGCAACATATATTAGGCCCAGGTAAACCACTTCGCAGAGCATTGGAAGCGGGTCATATCCACTCGATGATTTTGTGGGGGCCTCCGGGCACCGGTAAAACGACGTTAGCCGAAGTAGCGGCAAACTATGCGAATGCAGAAGTTGAACGCGTATCGGCGGTAACTTCGGGCGTAAAAGACATTCGTATTGCGATTGAAAAAGCGCGTGAGAACAAGCAAGCAGGGCGCAGAACCATCCTGTTTGTGGACGAAGTCCATCGCTTTAACAAAAGTCAGCAGGATGCTTTTCTGCCTCATATCGAAGATGGTACCGTGACCTTTATTGGTGCGACGACAGAAAACCCTTCTTTTGAGTTGAACAACGCTTTGTTGTCACGTGCGCGTGTCTACAAACTGACTTCTCTCAATACCGAGGATATTTCCCTCGTCATCCGCCAAGCGATTGAAGATAAGCAACGTGGGTTAGGTGATGTGCCTGCTGATTTTGCTGATAATGTTTTAGATCGCCTTGCAGAACTGGTTAACGGCGACGCGCGTATGTCGCTTAATTATCTTGAACTGCTGTATGACATGGCAGAAGACAACGATAAAGGTGAGAAATCGATAACCTTGCAGCTGTTGGCTGAAGTGGCCGGTGAGAAAGTCGCTCGTTTTGATAATAAAGGCGATATTTGGTATGACCTAATATCTGCAGTTCATAAGTCAATTCGTGGTTCAAACCCGGATGCGGCTTTATATTGGTCGGCACGCATGATTGCGGCAGGTTGCGATCCTCTGTATATCGTTAGACGCTTGCTGGCGATTGCTTCTGAAGATATTGGCAATGCTGACCCTCGCGCAATGCAAGTCGCGATGTCGGCTTGGGATTGTTTTACACGTATTGGCCCTGCTGAAGGGGAGCGTGCGATTGCACAGGCGGTTGTTTATCTCGCGTGTGCACCAAAGAGTAACGCCGTTTATACAGCTTGGAAGCAAGCGTTAACAGACGCGCACAATCTGCCTGAATATGAAGTCCCTCATCATTTACGGAATGCACCCACAACTTTGATGAAGGACATGGGCTACGGGCAAGAATACCGTTATGCTCATGACGAACCTGGAGCTTACGCGGCTGGGGAAAAGTATCTGCCTCCTGAAATGGGAGAGAAGCAATACTATTTCCCAACAAAACGAGGCTTAGAGACCAAAATTGGCGAGAAGCTAGATTATCTGGCGGATTTGGACGCAAAAAGCCCACAAAAACGCTATGAAAAGTAGTCTTTTTTGGATATCGTTACCTAGTCATAAAAATTCAATTAAATCGTTAGAAATTGGTCGAAATAGCACCAGTTTTAGGGGTTTAGCAGTGATTCAGTAGCAAACTACTGAATATTCAAATAACTAAAGCATAGGATTAGCAATGCTGGATTCTAAATTACTTCGAGCTGAGCTGGATGAAACAGCGGCAAAATTAGCACGTCGAGGCTTCACCCTTGATGTAGAGACAATTCGTGAACTTGAAGAAAAACGTAAGTCCCTTCAGATGAAAACTGAAGAGCTACAAGCGTTACGTAACTCTCGATCGAAGTCCATTGGTCAAGCGAAAGCAAAAGGCGACCATGAAGAAGCTGAGCGTATCCTTGCAGAAGTAGGCAACTTAGGCGCAGAACTAGACCAAGCTAAAGTAGCATTGGCTGATCTTCAATCTGAGCTAGAAACGATCACAATGTCTATTCCTAACCTACCTGATGCAGAAGTGCCAGATGGTAAAGATGAAGACGATAACGTAGAAGTTTCTCGTTGGGGTCAACCTAAGACTTACGACTTTGAAGTGAAAGATCACGTCGATCTTGGCGAAATGTCTGGCGGTCTTGATTTTGCTAGCGCAGTTAAAATCTCGGGTTCTCGTTTCATCGTGATGAAAGGCAAATTTGCACGTCTACACCGTGCTATTGCTCAGTTCATGCTGGACCTTCACACTGATGAGCACGGCTACACAGAAATGTACGTACCGTATCTAGTGAACCACGATAGCCTTTACGGTACTGGTCAACTTCCTAAGTTCGGCGAAGACTTGTTCCACACAAGCCCGCTAACTGAGCAAGTAAGTGACGTACCTCTTAAGACTTTATCGCTTATCCCTACTGCGGAAGTACCGGTAACGAACATGGTTCGTGACACGATCACTGATGAAGCTGAACTGCCACTTAAGATGACAGCTCACACGCCGTGTTTCCGTTCTGAAGCGGGTTCTTACGGTCGTGACACTCGTGGTCTTATCCGTATGCACCAATTCGATAAAGTTGAATTAGTACAAATCACTAAGCCAGAAGACTCAATGGCAGCGCTTGAAGAGCTAACTGGCCACGCTGAGAAAGTACTTCAACTTCTAGAGCTTCCTTACCGTAAAGTGATTCTATGTACAGGTGACATGGGCTTCGGTTCTGCGAAAACTTACGACTTAGAAGTATGGGTTCCAGCACAAGAGACTTACCGTGAGATTTCTTCTTGTTCAAACATGTGGGATTTCCAAGCGCGTCGTATGCAAGCTCGTTTCCGTCGTAAAGGCGAGAAAAAACCTGAACTTGTACACACACTAAACGGTTCTGGTCTTGCTGTTGGTCGTACTATGGTTGCTATCCTTGAGAACAACCAAGAAGCAGATGGCCGTATTGCTATCCCAGAAGTACTTCAACCATACATGGGCGGCGTAACGCACATTGGTTAATTAGATTGATTAAGCATTAGGTTACTTATAAAACCCAGCCAACAGGCTGGGTTTTTTATTGCCTATAGAATAGTGCAGTGGCGAGAAATAAATAATTTTTGTTACCTATGTGTAATAGTGTTTTATTGATTTTGATAATTATTACAATCCTTAAATGTGGCTATAATATGCTCTTACCGCGGTAGGTATAGATTTTCTCGTTCAAATACTGAGGAGGGCTTATGGCCGTAGGATGGGCTGGTGACGATAGTGTCAGCCAGCAAATACAAAATACCATTGATGATGAGATCTCTCGTGTAAGAGGAAACCTTCGAGGTGGTGAGGGTTTGCGTTATTGTGATGAGTGTGGTGATGAGATTCCGGAACAAAGACGACTCGCGATCAAAGGCGTTCGTTTGTGTATAGAATGTCAGTCAATATTAGAGCATGACGCACATCGACATTCATTGTTTAACCGTCGAGCAAGTAAAGATAGCCAATTACGTTAAACTGACGGTTACCTTCAAGCAGTTAAGGCCTTACTTTTATGTAAGGCCTTTTAGTTTAATTAAATGATTTATTAATGAAGATATATAGAAATAATCGTCGCTCTTGTTTAGAGCAATAAACGCCTTATTTAAAGCAATGAGTATTTTGTAATGCAGTGTCGATAGCAGCGACCAATTGCTCAATATGTTGTGGTTTGATAATAAACGGAGGCATCATATAAATTAGCTTACCAAACGGACGGATCCAAACGCCTTGCTCTACAAAGTGAGCTTGAATGGCTTCCATATCGACGGGTGTGTGAGTTTCAACGACGCCAATAGCGCCTAACCAACGCACGTCTTTAACCAGTTCATGTTCTCGCAACGGTGGTAACAACTCAGAAAAGAGCTGTTCAATCTGTTGAGTCTGATTTTTCCAATGGCCTTGCTCGATGATGGATAAACTTGCCGCACCGACTGCGCAAGCCAATGGGTTGCCCATAAAGGTTGGCCCATGCATAAAGCAGCCCGCTTCACCGCCACATACCGTGTCAGCAACTTCTTTACTCGCCAGCGTCGCTGACAATGTCATATAACCACCAGTTAAAGCCTTGCCTACGCATAAGATGTCCGGTTGAACATCGGCATGCTCACAAGCGAATAGTTTCCCTGTACGGCCAAACCCGGTCGCAATCTCATCCAAGATCAGCAATACGTTGAATTCATCACACAGTAAGCGAACTTGTTTTAGGAACTCAGGGTGGTAGATGCGCATGCCACCAGCCCCTTGAACGATTGGCTCTAAGATCACCGCTGCGACTTCTTGATGGTGTGCTGCCAGCTTTTCTTTAAAACTATCGATGTCACTTGAGTTCCACTCATCCCAAAAGCCTGTTTTTGGCGAATCAGCGAAAATATGTTCCGGCAAAAAGCCTTTGTAGAGGCTGTGCATCGAATTGTCAGGGTCGGTCACTGACATCGCCGCAAAGGTATCACCGTGGTAGCCATCTCTTAGTGTGAGGAACTTTGAACGAGGTTGTCCTTTAGCGTGCCAATATTGCAATGCCATCTTGAGGCTAACCTCTACGGCAACTGAACCTGAATCGGCCAAAAATACATGCTCAAGATTACTTGGCGCGAGATTCAAAAGCTTCTTACATAGATCGATAGCGGGCTGGTGGGTGATGCCACCAAACATAACGTGTGAAACCTTATCGATTTGACTATGAGCTGCAGCGTTTAGCTCTGGATGATTGTAGCCGTGGATGGTTGACCACCAAGATGACATACCATCAATAATTCGTTTTCCGCCTTCTAATTCTAGGTAAACACCGTCTGCGTTGGTGACTGGGTAGCAGGTCAGAGGTGTTAACGTTGATGTGTAGGGATGCCAGATATGCTGGCGATCAAAGGCGAGATCCATAGTAACTTCCATTCTTGGTGCGGTTAAAAAATAACCATATGTAAACTTTTGATATTATCAATGTGTTGACAGTCTAAAGCTTGTCGGTAGACTAGCCAAGCATAAATGCAATCTCTATTGATAGAGATGAAACATCAAATAATAAAAAAGGATCGACACGTGGAAGTTCGTCATGACTGGACAGTTGCTGAAGTAACAGCACTGCTTGAAAAACCGTTTATGGATTTAATGTTTGAAGCTCAAGTGGTTCATAGACAGTACCAAGAGCACAACCACGTGCAGGTGAGTACGCTTCTATCGATTAAGACTGGTGCTTGTCCTGAAGACTGTAAGTATTGTCCTCAAAGTGCTCACTACCGAACGGATGTCGACAAAGAACGCCTAATGGAAGTAGAGCGTGTTTTGGATGCGGCGCAAAAAGCCAAGAACGCGGGCTCGACTCGTTTCTGTATGGGCGCGGCGTGGAAAAACCCGAAAGAACGCGATATGCCTCACTTGACTGATATGATCAAAGGTGTGAAAGGTATGGGTCTAGAAACCTGTATGACACTAGGCATGTTAACCCCTGATCAAGCTGGCGAGTTAGCGGATGCAGGCTTGGATTACTACAACCATAACCTTGATACGTCTCCCGAGTTTTACGGCAGCATCATCACCACTCGTACTTACCAAGATCGTTTAGATACGCTATCTCACGTACGTGATGCCGGTATGAAGATCTGTTCTGGTGGCATTATTGGTATGGGCGAAAGTACCAATGACCGTGCAGGCCTGCTGGTAGAGCTAGCGAACCTTCCGGTACACCCTGAGAGTGTGCCAATCAACATGCTCGTGAAAGTGAAAGGCACACCGATGGAAAACGTCGATGATGTTGAATCTTTTGACTTCATTAAGTTGATTGCGATTGCTCGTATCATGATGCCAATGTCAGCGGTTCGTCTATCTGCAGGTCGCGAGAATATGAATGAACAGATGCAGGCGATGTGCTTCATGGCTGGCGCGAACTCTATCTTCTACGGTTGTAAGCTACTGACTACGCCAAACCCAGATGAAGACACGGACATGCAGCTGTTTAAGAAGTTAGGCATCAACAGCCAACAAGTGGCTCAGAAGCCTGATGAAATTCAAGAAAACGAACTGTTAGATCAAGTAGTGGAGCGCGTTGCTGCTCGTCCAACGAAAGATGACATGTTCTACGATGCCACTGTTTAAATCCCGTATCAAAGATGCCCTTGTTCAACGCCGTGAGCAGGGGCTAACTCGTCAACTTAAAGTGCTCGAAAACAGTAATGGTCCTTTGCTTAATTGCGAAGGTTCTCGCTTTATTAATTTTTCGAGTAATGATTACCTAGGCTTGGCGAACGACCCTGAATTGGTAGAGGCGTGGCAAGCGGGGCTTTCCCTTTATGGTGCTGGCAGTGCGGCATCGCCATTGGTCACGGGTTTTAGTCCTGCTCATAGAAATTTAGAAGCTCAGCTGTGTGAATGGTTGGGCTTTGAACGTGCGATTCTCTTTAGTTCTGGTTTCAGTGCGAACCAAGCCTTGTTGTTTTCTCTGCTCGAAAAAGACGACTCTCTGCTGCAAGACAAGCTTAATCACGCCTCTTTGATGGAAGCGGGGATGCTTTCTCATGCAACCATGAAACGCTTTAAACACAACGACACGCAGCATCTAGAGTCTCTATTAAGCCGATCTCTACAATCCTTGGTCGTCACTGAGGGCGTATTCAGCATGGACGGCGATCAAGCGCCTCTCAGCCAGATATCTAACCTGACTCATCAATACGACAGTTGGTTGGCGGTTGATGATGCCCACGGTATCGGCGTATTAGGTGATAAAGGAGCTGGGAGTTGCAGTGCAGCACAAATCTCCCCCGATATTTTGGTGGTGACCTTTGGCAAAGCATTTGGCGTTTCTGGTGCTGCGATTCTTTGTTCGTCAGAAGTGGGTGATTACTTAACTCAGTTTGCTCGTCATCATGTGTACTCGACGGCGATGCCACCTTCACAAGCGGTGGCTTTATCTCATGCCTGTAAGATGACTCAAACTCAAGAGTGGCGCCGAGAAAAGCTGACTGAGTTAGGGTCTCTCTATGCAGAGCAGGTGAGCGGCTTGAAAGGCTTTGTGGATACTCAGACTCCGATTAAGCCATTTGTGATAGGTGAAGCACAAGCGGCATTATCAATAGCTGAAGAGTTAAAGCAAAACCAAGTTTGGGTGACCGCAATAAGGCCGCCAGCCATACCTGCTGGAACTGCTCGATTACGAATCACGTTAACAGCTAACCATAGCCCAAAACAGATTCTCCAGTTAACCAGGTCGTTGCATCAAGCCATTGAACGAAACATCGACTTAAGCACTGAACCGGGTATCCATCCAAGCTTTGAATCAAATAAAGAGGCTCAGTAAATGTCACAAGAAGCAGTAGTGCATAATTACGTTGGCCAAGATAAGAGTGCGATTGCCGAAGCCTTTGGTAAAGCGGCAACAACCTATGACAAACACGCTGAATTTCAACGCGATGTTGGCCACCGATTACTGGATAAATTACCCAGCGATCTGTCAGGCTTTAAGGTGCTGGATCTAGGTTGTGGTACTGGCTATTTCTCCGAGCAACTTGTAAAACGAGGCGCCGAAGTGGTTTGCGCTGATCTTTCTGTTGGAATGCTAGCAACAGCAGAGAAGCGGTGTGGTGCATCTGTATCTTTATATCAACAAGCCGATGCCGAACAATTGCCGTTTGAAGATGGGTGCTTTGACATCGTTTTCTCTAGCCTTGCGTTGCAATGGTGTGACGATTTGTCGTCGCCTTTGAGAGAGATGAAGCGTGTTACAGCGGCTGGTGGGCGTGTTATTTTCTCAACTTTGCTTGATGGGTCGCTGTTTGAACTGAAAAAGTCGTGGTCCAAAATTGACGCACATCAACACGTTAACCATTTTATTACAATCAATAAGGTAAAAATTGCGTTAGCGCAATCTAGCTGTACCGTTCATCAACTAGACTTGCCCACCATCACCGTTTGGTACGACACTGCGTTTGAACTGATGCGCGACCTTAAAGGTATCGGCGCTAATCACGTAAGTGGTCGCTCACAAGGTTTAACAAGTCGTCGCATGTTGCAGCTTGTTGATCGGGAATATCGAGAGTTTAAGAACCATCAAGGTTTCTTACCAGCAACATATCAAGTTTGTTTAGGGGTTATTCAATTATGATTGATGCATTATTCATTGCAGGTACGGATACCGAAGTGGGAAAAACTGTGGTTTCAAAAGCGATTCTTCAAGCTTTGGCCGCACAAGATTTATCAACAATTGGTTACAAGCCAGTTGCTGCAGGGAGTGAAAAATCCCCTGAAGGACTACGTAATAGTGATGCACTGCATCTTCAAGAAGCGGCGACGCAAGATATTGCTTACGAAGACGTCAATCCATACGCGTTGTTGCTACCATCATCGCCTCACATCGCTGCTAAGCATGATGGTGTTGTAATTGATGAGGCGGTATTATCAGCGAAGCTAGAAGAGCATAAGAAAAACTCTGACATCGTGTTAGTTGAAGGTGCTGGTGGTTGGCGAGTCCCGGTTTCAGACGATGAATATCTTTCTAGCTGGGTTAAAAAAGAGCAACTGCCAGTGGTACTGACTGTGGGTATTAAACTTGGTTGTTTGAGCCACGCTCTATTAACGGCAGAAGCGATTCGTGCTGATGGCCTAAACCTAGTAGGTTGGGTCGCAAACCGTATCAATCCAGGTACTGAGCACTACGCAGATATTATTGCGATGCTTGAAGATAAGTTAGGTGCACCTAAGTTAGGTGAAATCCCTTACGTCCCAAAAGCGAAGTCTAAAAACATTGGTAAGTACATTGATGTGCAGCCTTTGCTTGCGCTTTAATTACCACGTTATGTACTAAATAAGAAAAGGGCTGCGATTGCAGCCCTTTTGCTATTTTAAGCCTTTAGACCTTGAGTTGATAAACAACCGGTCTTTTAATAAACAAGCTTAGAACTAATGTTCTTTAGTCAGTCCCATTAAAGCTTGCTGAGTTTCTGTGATTTTTGTCTGTGCCGTTTGCGGTGTTAGGATTCCAACCTGCTTTTTCGCTTCTTCTTCAGTAATCCCTAGGTGACAGCACAGTAAATCGATAGCCATTTGAGTGTTAGTACCTTCAACCATGATCCTTTCCTTTTTGTACATGGACTAGCCAATAAATCATCTGAAGTCACTGTAAACGGATTGTTATATCGACACCATACGACTTAGGTCTAATAGAGTGGATTTAATTCGGATATGGTCTCGTAATCAAATGTTGCAATTTAATGCTTAACCTTGTTTTCTTAATCTAAGACTATATGTATAAGTAAGTATAAGTCTTCAAGGTTGAAACTATTGCTGTCTGCCTTGTCTATAACAATAAGTTTTATAAAAACAGCTTTCATGCGGAGATAAGTAATGAAGCGAGTAATGTTGTTCCTTGCAACTAACCTAGCGGTTGTATTGGTACTAAGTGTTGTTCTTAATATTGTATACGCAGTCACAGGTATGCAACCCGGTAGCCTATCAGGCTTATTGGTGATGGCTGCGGTATTTGGTTTTGGCGGCTCATTCATTTCATTAATGATGTCGAAGAAAATGGCGCTACGCTCTGTAGGCGGCATGGTCATTGAAAGCCCACGTAACGAAACAGAACATTGGTTGATGGAGACGGTAAGCCGTCAATCTCAACAAGTTGGTATTGGTATGCCAACAGTGGCGATCTACGACTCGCCAGACATCAACGCATTCGCGACAGGTGCTAAGCGTGACGATTCATTGGTAGCAGTATCAACAGGCCTGCTGCACAACATGACGCGTGATGAAGCTGAAGCAGTATTAGCGCATGAAGTGAGCCACATCGCGAACGGTGATATGGTGACCATGACGTTAATGCAAGGTGTAGTGAACACGTTCGTTATCTTCCTATCTCGTTTCATCGCCAACATTGTTGCGTCGAATGACAACGAAGAAGAGGGTGGCAGCAACATGATGGTGTACTTCGGTGTGTCTATGGTGCTGGAACTGGTATTTGGTTTCCTAGCGAGCTTCATTACCATGTGGTACAGCCGCCACCGTGAGTTCCATGCTGATGCAGGTGCTGCGCACTTGGTTGGTAAAGAGAAGATGATTGCAGCGCTAGAGCGTCTAAAGGTGAGCCATGAGCCACAACTAGAAGGTTCTATGATGGCGTTTGGTATCAACGGTAAGAAGTCTCTAACTGAGCTTCTAATGAGCCACCCGCCGCTAGACAAGCGTATTGCTTCTCTACGTAACATGTAATCGCTACGTATTCTTCAGTCGCTAATCGACAAGATACATTTGAAAGGCTTCCTTCGGGAGGTCTTTTTTGATCTTGGCGTTTAAGATAACAAGTGTTGAGACATGAAGTATGAGATATGAGGTGCAGTTGTCGCTAGGTGATTAAATTGAATCAGTAGGAGACGAGTCGATCAATTGGAGAAGGCTTGGTGTTCTTATGTTGACGATTCTTGTGGCGATAGATTTAGTTCCACGCAATAAAAAGGCTTCCACATGGGAAGCCTTAGTCTATTCTGCGATTCGAAATTCGAATATTACAGCTTGTCAGTTAGCTCGATTGCTTGACCGATGTAGTTTGCTGGAGTCATCTCTTTCAGACGAACTTTCTCGTCTGCAGGAATCTCAAGACCATCGATGAATGCACGCATGCCTTCGCCATCTACACGTTTACCACGAGTTAGCTCTTTTAGCTTCTCGTATGGTTTTTCAATGCCGTAACGACGCATTACTGTTTGTACTGGTTCAGCCAATACTTCCCAGTTCTTGTCTAGTTCAGCAAGTAGCGCAGCGCGGTTAACTTCAAGCTTGCTAATACCTTTCAGAGTCGAAGTGTATGCAATGATTGCGTAGCCAACACCCACACCTAGGTTACGAAGAACCGTAGAGTCAGTAAGGTCACGCTGCCAGCGAGAAACTGGAAGTTTTTGTGCAAGGTGGCTGAATACTGCGTTCGCTAGACCAAGGTTGCCTTCAGAGTTTTCGAAGTCAATTGGGTTAACTTTATGCGGCATTGTCGAAGAACCGATTTCGCCAGCAATAGTCTTCTGCTTGAAGTGACCAAGAGCGATGTAACCCCAAACGTCACGGTCGAAGTCTAGAAGGATAGTGTTGAAACGAGCAATTGCATCGAATAGCTCAGCGATGTAATCGTGAGGTTCGATTTGAGTTGTGTACGGGTTCCAAGTTACGCCAAGAGATTCAGTGATGAACTCTTCGCTAAACTGGTGCCATTCAACTTCTGGGTATGCAGAAAGGTGTGCGTTGTAGTTACCTACAGCACCGTTGATTTTCGCTAGGATCTCAACGTTTTCGATTTGCTTGTATTGACGTTCCATACGGTACGCAACGTTAGCCATCTCTTTACCCATAGTAGAAGGAGAAGCTGGCTGACCGTGTGTACGAGACAGTAATGGAATATCACGGTACTCGTTCGCAAGTGCTTTGATAGCATCAATTACGTTACGGATTTCTGGAAGAATCACTGTGTCACGAGCTTCTTTAAGCATAAGCGCGTGAGAGGTGTTGTTGATGTCTTCAGAAGTACATGCAAAGTGAATAAATTCGTTTACAGCGTGAAGTTCAGGAACGCCAGCAACTTTCTCTTTCAAGAAGTACTCAACCGCTTTAACGTCGTGGTTAGTCGTGCGCTCGATCTCTTTGATACGTAGAGCATCTTCTTCGCTGAAGTTAGCGGCTAGTTCATCAAGAAACTGGTTAGCTTCTGCACTGAACGCTGGTACTTCTTTGATTGCATCAGTTGCTGCAAGCTTTTGTAACCAACGAATTTCAACGATAGAGCGGTACTTTAGTAGTCCAAACTCACTAAAGATGCTGCGTAATGCAATAGTCTTACTTCCGTAACGGCCGTCTACTGGTGAAACAGCAGTCAATGCTGACAGTTCCATGGTGTTCTCCTGAATTGAGTTTTCTAAATTTTGAGAGGTTTATACCAGTAACAATCTCAATTGTCACGCACATTGCGCAATCGTTTGCGTGAGAGTTGTGTTGATACAAAAAACAAGCTCGCGACGAGGCGCGAGCTAATAAACTACATTCGAGCTAGTAGGATTTGAGCCTGCTCGATCATCTTCTTACGACCGAAGATAAGGTGGCGACGTTTACCGCCAACTTGACGCCATAACACAGCGCTTCGAATCCCTGATAGAAGCAGTGCGCGAACCTTATGTTGGCTCGATGTCTGCTGAAGTACAGACGGAGTACCAGAAACCTGAATGCGAGGGCCGATAGGGCTGACGACATCAAGGTAGATACTCGCAAGGTTGCTGATCATTTGCTCGTCAAACAGATCAAAGTGTTCAGTTTGGCGCTCTGCAGTTTGAATGCGGTCACCAAGCTGAGACATAGAGTCGTTGCGAGAAGACAGCTTACGCTCAAGCGCCATCAAGCTGATGATGTAACGAGTGATATCGCTACCTGCTGGAGTACTATCGATACCTTTTACTAAGCACTCCAGGCCAAGCTTTAGGTTCGCTTCACGTCCAAACACGCCCACGGTATTCGCTGGGTTGGTATTTAAAATGGCACTGAGTGAAGCTTCGAAGGCATCTTTATCACAATGGCCGTCTTTCGCTACTTGTTGAACCAAAGCCACAGCTTGGCAAATTCCGGCGAAAGCAATAGTACGGTCATAAAGTGTATTAGCCACGTAGTAACTCCTAGTTGTCTTCTATCGTTTATCGTTTGATTGATTAGATGCGCTTTTCGATGATACCACCACCAAGACAAACGTCGTCTAGGTAGAACACTGCCGATTGACCAGGGGTCACAGCAATCTGTGGCTCATCAAAAATAACCTTAATGTTCTCATCATCAATTGGGATGATTGTACAAGGAATATCGGTTTGACGGTAACGTGTTTTTACCGTGCATGTCATAACTTCAGTAATTGGTGTGCGATTTACCCAGTGAAGCTGAGAAGCGATCAAACCTTCTGATTTTAGAAGAGGGTGATCTTTACCTTGTACTGCGATCAGAACATTACGCTTCAGATCTTTTTCACCAACAAACCATGGTTCTTCGTTACCGCCACCACCTTTAGTGCCGCCAATATGAAGGCCTTTACGCTGACCTAGCGTGTGGTACATCAAACCTTGGTGTTGACCAATCACTTGGCCTTCAGGTGTTTCGATGTTACCCGGTTGTGCTGGTAGGTATTTGCCTAGGAACTCAGTGAACTTGCGCTCACCGATAAAGCAGATGCCTGTTGAATCTTTCTTCTTAGCTGTGATCAAGTCTTGCTCTTCAGCAATACGTCGCACTTCTGGCTTCTCTAATTCACCGACAGGGAATAGGCTGCGTGCCACTTGATCTGAGCTTAGCGTGTATAGGAAATAACTTTGGTCTTTGTTGCTGTCTAGACCGCGTAGCATTTCTGGTTTTACGCCAGCATCAAGCTCTTCTTGAGTTGGGAAAGTACGACGAACGTAGTGACCCATCGCAATGTAGTCTGCGTCTAGCACTTCATCCGCAAACTCTAAGAATGCTTTAAATTTGATTTCTTTGTTACAAAGAATATCTGGGTTAGGTGTACGACCTGCTTTGTACTCTTCAAGGAAGTATTCGAATACGTTGTCCCAGTATTCTGCAGCAAAGTTGATAGTGTGAAGGTGGATACCTAGTTTGTCACATACCGCTTGAGCATCAGCAAGATCTTCAGCTGCCGTGCAGTATTCTTCGTTATCGTCTTCTTCCCAGTTTTTCATGAAAAGGCCTTCTACCTGATAGCCTTGTTGCTGAAGAAGATACGCCGATACTGACGAATCTACACCGCCGGACATACCGACAATTACTTTCTTTTCGCTGTTTCCAGAGCTGATATCTGACATGTCTAAACACCGTTACTATTACTTGGTCGCAGATTCTAACAGAAAGAGAAACGCCGTGACAGATCCGAGACCGGAATCACAGTTTCATTTGCACAAATAGTGCGCTGACTTTGTTAGAGAATCGCATGAGAGCGAGGTGAGTCGCTAGGATGTCAGAAGTATATGTGGCATAGTCGCTCGAAATCCAAGACCTGAGATAAAAAAATGTCTGAACAAAATGAATTTATGCAAGAAGAAGAGCTGATTGAGATCATCGAGAACCAGCTTGAAGATGGCGAACCAGTGAAAGTGAAAGAGACGTTGATGCGTTTAATGATGACAGGCACTCCACGTGAAGAAGCAATTGCGGCTATGGCATGTGCACTGGCAATTGAAGTATTTGACGTTATGAAAAACGGCGCGGAGTTTAATCAAAAACGTTACGCAGAGCATTTGGGCATGCTGCCTGATTTAAGCTTTATGGAAGGGGAATAAAAAAAACCTTCAGCAAACGTTTGCTATAGTTTGAAAGATTGCCGCGTTAAATATAGCGCGGTAGAATCCGCCACCTATTTCCCCTTGACTTAGACTAGCCCTATGAAATTCCCTGGACAACGTAAATCAAAGCACTACTTTCCGGTTCACGCTCGTGATCCTCTAGTGAGCCAAGCTCAAAGCAGTAAAAGAATGTCACGCACTCATATTATCGGTATTGACCAAACATTGGTGGATATTGAAGCAAAGGTGAGTTCTGAACTTATTGAGAAGTATGGTTTGAGCAAGGGACATTCACTGGTTATTGGCGACGCAGCCGCTGAATCTTTGTATCAAGAATTAAAAGAGCAGTGCCTGATTACCAATGAATACGCTGGTGGCACAATTGGTAACACATTACACAATTACTCAGTATTGGCGGATGACCGTTCAACACTGCTTGGTGTAATGAGCCAAGATATTAAGATTGGTAGTTACGGTTACCGCTATTTATGTAATACATCAAGCAGAATGGATCTGAACCATTTACAAGGGGTAGATGGCGCAATTGGTCGCTGCTTTGCATTAATTACAGAAGACGGTGAACGTACTTTCGCAATTAGCGAAGGACAAATGAACCAATTAAAACCAGAAAGCATTCCTGAAAAAATCTTCAAAAGTGCTTCTGCTTTAGTTTTAACGGCTTATTTAGTTCGCTGTAAGCCAGGCGACCCGATGCCTGAAGCAACAATGAAAGCGATCGAATACGCGAAGAAATACGATGTGCCAGTCGTTCTTACACTAGGTACTAAGTTCGTTATTCAAGATGATCCAGAATTCTGGAAAGATTTCCTTGAGCAACACGTAACGGTTGTTGCAATGAATGAAGACGAAGCTGAAGCGTTAACGGGTGAAAGCGATCCACTGGCTGCATCAGATAAAGCGCTAGACTGGGTAGACCTTGTTCTATGTACTGCGGGACCTGTTGGCCTATTTATGGCTGGTTATACAGAAGATGCAGCTAAGCGTGAAACGTCACTGCCTTTACTTCCAGGTTCAATTGCGGAATTCAACCGTTTTGAATTTAGCCGTCCTGCGCATAAAGATTTATGTGAAAACCCAACTAAAGTGTATTCGCACATTGCGCCATACATGGGTGGACCAGAAAAGATCAAAAATACCAATGGTGCAGGTGATGCTGCGTTATCAGCTTTATTACATGATATGGCTGCTAATAAGTACCACAAAGAAAACGTGCCAAACTCAAGTAAACACCAACATTCATTCTTGACGTACTCTTCGTTCTCACAAGTTTGTAAATATTCTAACCGTGCTAGCTATGAAGTGTTGGTTCAACACTCTCCACGTTTATCTCGTGGCCTTCCTGAAAGAGAAGATAGCCTAGAAGAAGCGTACTGGGAAAGATAAGTTACTTTCTTTAATCAGTAGTACTATCAGTATCAGTTGGTTTCTAATACTGATAGTACAAATATAAAAAAGGCTCCGAAAGGAGCCTTTTTTGTTTCTGAATATATTGAAGTCGTAAATAATACTTTGGTCGACTTAAATATTAATTCTATCGCTTAGCGTGTAATTGATTACTCACTAAGTAAACTAAATGTTTAGATAGCAAACTCTTCTAGAGATTTACCAGCATCTAGCTGTTCTTGGATAGCTGAGGGCGTACGGCCTTGACCTGTCCAAGTCTTCTCGTCGCCGTTTGCGTCTACGTATTTGTATTTCGCTGGGCGAGGAGCGCGTTTAGCTTTTGTTGTTTTAGATTTTGCTTCACCAGAAAGTGCAGCAATAAGATCGGCAACATCAATTCCGTCTTTTGCAATTTGTTCAGCAATAGCAGAAAGCTTAGCTTCTTGCTCTGCTTTAGCAGCACGCTCTTCAGCTTCAGACTCTTGACGCTCTTGTACAACAATAGTCAGCTTGTCTAGCGCTTCTTCAAGTTGCTCAAGAGTTAATTCACGTGAGAACGCACGAAGGCTGCGGATATTTAATAGAGTTTTTGTTAATTCAGACATGATATTTTCCATCAAGGTAAACTAAATAATCTTCCTAATAATAAACAGAGCCTAGGAATAAAACAAATAGTATTTCTTCTATTACATATTTAAATATAAAAGTGAGATGAATAGTTGAAAATTCAGAGCAGTATTTCTAT
>NZ_JBFRSX010000029.1:0-10693 GCF_041473835.1 Vibrio sp. 10N.222.55.A1
TTAAGATCCTGTCTATGTAGGGAGCTTAATCTCAATTTGCGACCTGTTTTACTCAGCTTTCATTCCAAGATCTAGATTAATGACCAAACTTAGTAAATCCTGGGTCACTGACGTTTGGATTGGTGAAGGAGCATGCTAACAATAACAATAACAACACAACCATTGCGGATCTAGTTTGACTCATGCGAACTAGCTCATTAACCAAGCGTGCATTGTCACTAGTTCCGATAATGGAGGCCAGCATTCTGGGAATTGGTTATCATCGGGAGCTAGGTGTTAGTTGTCAGAATTTATATGCTTCAAACTAGCATTGGTATAGGGGGCAATATGAAAAATACTCAAGCTTGTGAGATTTCTCCGATTATTAAAGCTTTAAGAAAACAGACTTGACGGAGTAGCCATCATCTAATTCTTAGGCTAACAGGGATTATTTATATAAACTTTAGTTTGGAAACAAAGTATCGGTCACCATCAAATGACGCTTTTTTTCACATTCGATCATCCTACCTGCGCCCTTTCTTGATCTTCCACTACAGTTTTGACTGTAAACTGTAGTAAAATTACGCTAATTTGTTTTTATACCGATTTATTTTGAATTGAACGAGGTCAGTCCTATGTCAGCTAAGAAGCCAATGGCTCTAGTGATCCTTGACGGTTACGGTTACCGTGAAGACAACCAAGACAACGCTATCGCGAACGCTAAAACACCAGTATTAGACGGTCTTATTGCTAACCAACCTAACACGCTAATCTCGGCTTCTGGCTTAGATGTAGGCCTACCTGATGGCCAAATGGGTAACTCAGAAGTGGGTCACACCAACATCGGTGCGGGTCGCGTGGTATACCAAGATCTTACTCGTATTACTAAGTCAATTTCAGATGGTGAGTTCGGCCAAACTGAAACGCTAGTGAACGCTATCGATAAAGCGGTGAAAGCTGAGAAAGCGGTTCACATCATGGGCCTTATGTCTCCAGGTGGCGTTCACTCTCATGAAGATCACATCTACGCAGCTGTTGAAATGGCAGCAGAGCGTGGCGCAGAGAAAATCTACCTACACGCATTCCTAGACGGTCGTGATACACCGCCACGTAGCGCAGAAAACACATTAGCGCGTTTCCAAGAGCTATTCGCTAAACTAGGCAAAGGCCGTGTGGCTTCGCTTATTGGTCGCTACTACGCAATGGACCGTGATAACAACTGGGATCGCGTTCAAGAATCTTACGACCTACTGACCCAAGCAAAAGCTGAGTTCACATTCGACACTGCAGTAGCTGGCCTAGAAGCGGCTTATGCTCGTGATGAAAACGATGAGTTTGTAAAAGCGACTGAAATCAAAGCAGAAGGCGAAGAGTCTGCCGCTATCGTAGATGGCGATGCAGTTATCTTCATGAACTACCGTGCTGACCGTGCTCGTGAAATTACACGTGCATTCGTTCCTGATTTCGATGGTTTTGCTCGTAACGTATTCCCAGCGATCGACTTCGTGATGCTGACTCAATACGCAGCAGACATCCCGCTTCTATGTGCATTCCCACCGGCTTCTCTAGAGAACACTTACGGTGAATGGCTATCGAAGGAAGGTAAAACGCAGCTACGTATCTCTGAAACAGAGAAATACGCGCACGTTACTTTCTTCTTCAATGGTGGTATCGAAGACGAGTTTGAAGGCGAAGAGCGTCAACTTGTTGCTTCTCCAAAAGTAGCAACTTACGACCTACAGCCAGAAATGAGCGCACCAGAGCTAACTGAAAAGCTAGTTGCAGCAATCAAAGGCGGCAAATACGACGCGATCGTTTGTAACTTCCCTAACTGTGACATGGTTGGCCACACTGGCGTTTACGATGCAGCAGTTAAAGCCGTAGAGTCGCTAGACGAATGTCTTGGTAAAGTGGTTGAAGCAATCAAAGAAGCTGACGGCCAACTGCTTATCACCGCAGACCACGGTAACGCAGAAATGATGGTTAACCCAGAAACGGGCGGCATCCACACGGCGCACACTAACCTACCTGTTCCACTTATCTATGTAGGTAGCAAAGACGTTGAGTTCAAAGAGGGCGGCAAGCTGTCTGACTTAGCACCAACGATGCTTTCTCTGTCTGGTATCGCAATTCCGGCTGAGATGTCAGGCGATGTGATCGTTAAATAGTCAGTAGTTAAATAGTTGTTTGGCTCAGCGGCTCACGTTGAGCTTTAACGATTTTGAAAGCCCGCACTTAAAAGTGCGGGCTTTTTTATAGATGTGAGATACGAGTAAGCGAGATGAGAAGAGCTTAAGAACGGATGCGTGATGTGAGATACGGGTAAACGAGTAGCGAAGAGCTTAAGGACAGGTATTGGGTAAGAAAAACATGCAGGGGAGAACATAAGGGCACGACCTTAAACAAAAGACGAAAAGAACGGCCTTGATAAATATCGAAAGAGTGACATTTCTTGAATGATTAGGTAGCTTAAGGCTCATACTATACTTGTCTTTTACCTTATATTTAGGCTGTTTATATGAACTCAAACCCAGACCGTTGGAAGCAACGACTGCAAAACTTAATGAAAGCGCAGCAAAGACTTGAGAGAGCGTGCTCACAAGATAGCTACAATGAGTTAGAGCTCGCTGGGTTAGTACAAACTTTTGAATTTTCTTTTGAGCTGACATGGAAGACCCTTAAAGACTTACTTGAGTTTGAAGGGTTTGATGTGGCTTCGCCGAGGAGCGTTTTTCGTACGGCCTTAGAAGCTAAGCACCTGTCTTCGGAGCAGTGTGAGATTATGCTTGAAGCACTCATAAAACGAAATTTATTGTCCCACACCTATGATGAGGAAAATGTCCTTGAAGCTCAGTCACTGATCTTAGAGTCATTTTCACCAGTGATAGGGCAAGTCACACTCTATTTAAAGCTTAAATGTGATCAAGAGGGTCAATGCGAACAAGAGGTTAAATGTGATCGATAGTTATTTGGTTAAACCAGACTCGGTCGGCCTTAAGCCTCATCAGTATCAGCTGATTGAGGATATTGTTTTGAATCATGCTTTAGTCATTCATGCCTGGGTATTCGGTTCTAGAGCCCTTGGAACTTATAAAGATAACTCCGACATCGATATTGTTATCGAGGGGCATGGGATTTCGTTAAGTGTCGTCGCAGGCTTGCAAGATCGTTTAGAACAGTCGTCGCTTCCATTCAAGGTTGACTTGCTCGTTAAACATAGAATTACATCGAATGAGCTACTTGCCCATATTGACACTTATGGGATTAAACTAAAGTAACCGAACGTATTATTATCAGCGTAACGGTGATGTTGATTCTTGAACCGATTGTTTACGTTTTGCCAGTTTATCTCGAATCTGAGTACCTGAATTGACTCGGCCATGTTTTTTATCATCAATAGAAAACGATAATAGTTTCATTAGCGCTATAGCTCCATCTCTACGCTTTCGATCTTCATAAGATTCAATCGTATCAGTGGACATTACCATCACCTCTTTGTATGAAATTTTAAATATAGACTATATGTTGTCTGGTGATAATGGCGCTTCTTGATGGTGAAACTTTATATTATTGATCTAGCGAGGTAAGGTTTACTTCTTTTTATTTAAGATCGAACGCTCAAAATCTAACAACCACTCTTTGCGATTCATACCGCCGGTGTAGCCGGTTAATGTTCCATTCGCGCCGATGACTCTATGGCAAGGCACAACAATACTAAATGGGTTCTTGCCATTTGCACCACCCACAGCTCTTACTGCTTTTGGGTTATCCATTATTTTCGCTTGTTCACCGTAACTGATGGTTTCGCCATAAGGAATGGTTGTTAAAGCTTGCCAAGCTACTTTTTGAAAGTCAGTGCCTTTTATCGCTCTTAATGGCAAATCGAATTCTATTCGTTGACCTGCGAAGTACTCATCTAACTGTTTCGCTGCCAGTTGGCAAAGGTCATCTGGATTGCTAGTCATTAGCTCTTCGTGATTTACATGGTCAATTTCAATAAGCGACACACCATTGCTCACAATGATCATCTTGCCAATTGGTGCGTCATAAAGCATTTTGTAAGTGGTGTCTTCCATGTCATCTTCCTTCTTTTAGTCTTTTTCTGCTCTCAAGCTCTTCGAATCTCGTATCTGTTTTTGAGGCTCTTCGCATCCCGTTTACCCGAATCTCGCATCTGCTCTTAAGCTGCTTGAAATTTGATTCATGATGCGCAACACGCTACACTCTCTGTATGATTAAAACATTCAAGCATAAAGGTCTCAAAAAGTTTTTTGAGACTGGCAGTAAAGCCGGTATTCAAGCTAAGCATGAGCGTAAGCTTAGGATGCAGTTGGCAGCTATAGATACTGCAACCATTATTGATGATGTTGATCTACCTGGCTTTAAGCTTCACCCATTAAAAGGGGATAGAGATGGTATTTGGTCAATCACAGTAAATGGTAATTGGCGTATTACTTTCGAATTTATTGATGGTAATGCCTATATTTTAAATTATGAGGATTATCACTAATGAGTATGCACAACCCTCCTCACCCAGGTGAGTTTATTTATGACCTATATATGGAACCGTTTGGTTATAGCTGTCGTTTTGTTGCAAAGCAGCTTGATGTATCCCCTTCTACGCTGAATCGTGTTCTTAAAGGCCAAAGTGCAGTTTCTCCTGAAATGGCTTTACGTCTTTCTAAGTCACTGGGTAGAACCCCGGAGAGTTGGTTAACAATGCAGGATCACTATGATCTGTGGCAAGCAAAACAGAACGTTAATCTAGCGAAGGTAAATACGATCAACTTTGCTCTAGCGACATAAATATAACGAAGATGGACTAAGCGCTGCGTAGTCAGCGTTTGTCTTTCAGTTTTTGGTTTGTACTATCCCTCTTCGTATCCCGCATCTGCTTTAGCCCTCACACGAAGTGCAAAGCAATACCCTGAAATACCACCCATGATGTTCCCCAAGGCTAAACCAATAAACAACCCTTCGACACCATCAATTTGGCTGCCTATCCACGCAAAGGGCAAGGTAAACACAAACAAACGCATGAAGCTCCATTGAAAGGCTTTGAGTGGTTGATGCATGGCATTCATTCCACTGATCAGCATCATCACAATACCTTGGAATCCATAGCTAAAGGGGACGACCAACAAGTAATGCCACAAAATGCCTCGTACGGATTCTTCTTGAGAGAACAGGGCAGCTAAGGGGATGCTCAACGGCACCATCATTAAGAAAATCAAACCTTGGAACATCACAGCAAAACGCATACTGAGAAACAATGCCTTAAAGCTGCGTTGAGAGTTGTTTGCGCCAAAGTTCTGCGCCATGAAAGGCGTAAGGGCTGAAGTCAGAGACATCAACACAATGATAAGAATGGATTCAATACGCTGAGCAGCACCATAAGCAGCAACGGCTTCGGTTCCCTGTTTGGCCAACATCATCATTATGATGGCACCCGCTAATGGATTGAGCGCATTGGACAGTGCCGCAGGAGTGCCGATAGTCAGTATTTGATACCAATCGCTAAGGATGTTTTTGATATTCGGTAAAGCCAGAAGCTTTTCTCGTTTAATCAAGATGTACAGCGAGCAACACAAAGCGCCAAACCAACTGAAACCACTTGCAATTGCAGCACCTTGAATCCCTAGTTCAGGGAAGGGGCCGTATCCAAAAATAAGCAAAGGGTCGAGAACGCCGTTGATTAACCCTGCCAGCATCATGATTTTAGCAGGCGTTTTGGTATCGCCACTGGCACGAATAGCGCTGTTGCCTGCCATTGGGATCACTAATAGGGGAATGGTGATATACCAGATCAGCATGTACTCAGAGATCAGAGGCAGTAACTCCGCTTCGGCACCCAATAAAGTAAATAAGGGGTCGAGTGAGATAATGCCAACAGCGGAAGCGCAGCAGACCAGAAGTAGCGCGAGTAATAATCCATGGCAGGTAAAGCGTGCTGCATTTTGTGCGCTGCCTTGGCCAAGCAATCGACCGATACATGTCGATAAGCCAATGCCAATCCCCATGGTGATGCAGTTAATCGCAAAGGTAACTGGAAAGGTAAAACTCACCGCGGCTAAGGCTTGGGTGCCAAGCAATGAGATGAAGAAAGTATCGACGAGGTTAAACATCAAGATCGCCACCATACCGAATATGGTCGGTATGGTCATGGTACGCAATGTACTCTCAATTGGGGCAGTTAATAGCCCGTGCTTATCTTGCATGCAAAACGCCGGTAGAAACCAAAAGCGTAGGATAAACAGATGCGGGATACGAGTAAACGAAAAGCAGGGAAAGATGAGGGGTGAGAATCTGCACTTTAGCTCACAATTTTTTCGTTCCCCCCTTGGGATCTTTCACATCGCCCCCAACATATTGTTTGACCCACGCTAATCGTGGCAACTATCAAAATTTAAATGGAAATTATCAGGAGATAAGACCGATGAATATCCGTCCTCTACATGACCGAGTTATCGTTGAGCGCCAAGAAGTTGAATCTAAATCTGCTGGTGGCATCGTTCTAACTGGTTCTGCCGCAGAAAAATCGACTCGCGGTATCATTCTAGCTGTCGGCAAAGGCCGCATTCTAGAAAACGGTTCAGTGCAACCGTTGGACGTAAAAGTTGGCGATACCGTTATCTTTGCTGAAGGTTACGGCACGAAAACTGAAAAAATCGACGGCAAAGAAGTTCTGATTATGTCTGAAAACGACATCATGGCGATCGTCGAGTAATCTATTTTTCATTTAACTCTCAGTAAAAGTTATCAGAGCCAGTATTGGATGATTCATATCGTCATTCCAGAAATGAGGAACGAATTATCTGGAATCTAAACAGAGTGCGATTTGAGTAGATTCTGAATCACGTTCGTCCCTCACTGTTCAGAATGACGCGATAACGCTGAGACGCCCCGAAACAAAGAATTTGAAAGGAAATTAAGATGGCTGCTAAAGACGTTAAATTTGGTAATGACGCACGTATTAAAATGCTAGAAGGTGTAAACGTTCTGGCTGACGCAGTAAAAGTAACGCTAGGTCCTAAAGGCCGTAACGTTGTTCTAGACAAATCATTTGGCGCACCGACTATCACTAAAGATGGTGTTTCAGTTGCACGTGAAATCGAACTTGAAGACAAGTTCCAAAACATGGGCGCGCAAATGGTTAAAGAAGTGGCTTCGCAAGCGAATGACGCGGCGGGCGACGGTACGACTACAGCAACCGTTCTTGCTCAAGCAATCATCACTGAAGGCTTAAAAGCCGTTGCTGCTGGCATGAATCCAATGGATCTTAAGCGCGGTATCGACAAAGCAGTTATCGCTGCAGTTGAAGAGCTAAAAGGCCTTTCTGTTCCATGCGCAGATACAAAAGCTATCGCGCAAGTAGGTACTATCTCTGCGAACTCTGATTCGACAGTAGGTAACATCATTGCTGAAGCGATGGAAAAAGTAGGTCGTGATGGCGTAATCACGGTTGAAGAAGGTCAGGCTCTACAAGACGAGCTAGACGTAGTTGAAGGTATGCAGTTCGACCGTGGTTACCTATCTCCTTACTTCATCAACAACCAAGAAGCGGGTTCTGTTGATCTAGAAAGCCCATTCATTCTTCTTATCGACAAGAAAGTTTCGAACATCCGTGAACTTCTTCCGACTCTAGAAGCAGTTGCTAAGGCATCTCGTCCACTTCTTATCATCGCTGAAGATGTAGAAGGCGAAGCGCTTGCAACTCTAGTTGTGAACAACATGCGTGGCATCGTTAAAGTGGCTGCTGTTAAAGCGCCTGGTTTCGGTGACCGTCGTAAGTCTATGCTACAAGATATCGCTATCCTAACGGGCGGTACGGTTATCTCTGAAGAGATCGGCCTAGACCTAGAGAAAGTAACGCTAGAAGACCTAGGTCAAGCTAAGCGTGTAACTATCACTAAAGAAAATTCAACCATCATCGATGGCGCGGGCGAAGAAACAATGATCCAAGGTCGCGTTTCTCAAATCCGTCAACAAATCGAAGATGCAACGTCTGACTACGACAAAGAGAAACTTCAAGAGCGCGTAGCTAAGCTAGCTGGCGGTGTTGCAGTAATCAAAGTGGGCGCTGCAACTGAAGTTGAGATGAAAGAGAAGAAAGACCGCGTAGAAGATGCACTTCATGCAACTCGCGCTGCCGTTGAAGAGGGTGTGGTTGCTGGTGGTGGTGTTGCACTTATCCGCGCTGCATCTAAAGTTGCTGGCCTTGAAGGTGACAACGAAGAGCAAAACGTCGGTATCCGTGTTGCACTACGTGCAATGGAAGCGCCTATCCGTCAAATCACGAAGAACGCTGGTGATGAAGAATCAGTGGTTGCTAACAACGTTCGTGCTGGCGAAGGTAACTACGGTTACAACGCGGCGACTGGCGAATACGGCGACATGATTGCAATGGGTATCCTAGATCCAACTAAGGTAACTCGCTCTGCACTTCAGTTCGCAGCGTCAGTTGCTGGTCTTATGATCACAACAGAAGCGATGATCACTGATAAGCCACAAGATTCTGGCCCTGCAATGCCTGATATGGGTGGCATGGGCGGTATGGGTGGCATGGGCGGCATGATGTAGTGCGACAAGGGTCGCATTGACTGTTCCTCAGGATAATGTACTGAGGTGGGCGGAAATATCGTTGGATATAACCGCCCTAGTTATCAACTCCGAGGATGTAATGATAACGCTCTGCCTAGAGTTCCTCTCACCCAACCTCCATACCCGAAAGGGTCTTCGAAACGGAAATATGTCAGAGGCAGCGTGCTGCCTCTTAGTTAACTATGCCGATGTGCATTCAAAGTAATAATCTTTGGCACCAACGCGCAGGAAACTGCCTTTAAAAAGGAAAGACATGGGACCGACATGCCAATGGTTTGGCATGCCCTCATAAACTGCAGCTCTTGGCTTCTTAGCTGAAAGTGAGTACTCCTCACTGACAGAACAAGAAGAGGTGCTTCAACAGTCAATTGACTGAAGCTTGTGTTTGTATTGTCTTACTCTCAACAACAGTTTGAGTGATAAGACCTACTTTGTAGCAAGTAGTAGCCTAGGGATAGTGCGAATCTGGTAACGGATTGGTGCGAAGCTTCCTGACAATGTACTCCCTGAAAAGGTGTGTCGTTTGCGCGAGCAAATAATACAGATATCGGTAATGACGACCGATTGAGAGGCTAGGCTTGGTTATAAGGTTAACGTATGTGAACTACTGATAAACAACGTCAGCCGCGACGAGCGAAATGTCTTTGTTTGTAGCAATCAATCTAGGTTGATTACTGCAAGGCGCTCTGACCAAAAGGTATGTGGACAGGTTATTCCTTTTACATCTGGGATTACGCTACTGTTGTGCCACCGTTGAATAGGTAGAACCTAAGTAACTAATTGTACAAATACAGGAACTTGGTAAGCCCAATTATTCGCCCTCGAGGCAGGTAACCCGTAAGGGGAGCTGTTGGATGAGTGGGTATGGGAGCGATGGATAAAGCGAATGCTTGGCTGTAATCGCCAAGATAGAGGTTCAGACTTTGCCTCAACTCGAAAGAGTGCAGACTTCCATTAGGTCTTTAATCGTAAGAAGGCTTGTAAAGCCGAAGGATGACTAGCGAACTTCGTTCGCTGGTTGATACTTGTCCCCCTAAGGGTGAATGATACTTCACCCTTAGGGGAGATCTATCTTCACTCCACATGGGGGATCCACCATGAGGAAAGCAAGATGAGTAAGGCACAGTGTCTACCTGCATTCTCATACTCGAACGATAGCTGGCAAACCATTAATTGGAAGCTATGCCATCAAAGAGTAAAGAAGCTACAAGTACGGATTGCGAAGGCAACTAAACACGGCGATAACAGGCAAATTAAAAAGCTACAGCGCATGTTAATACGCTCTTTTTCTGCCAAAGCGATAGCGGTAAAACGGGTAACCGAAAACCGTGGAAAGAAAACATCAGGTGTCGACAAAGTACTTTGGAATACACCAACTTTGAAATGGGATGCTATTCAATCTCTAACGAGTAAAGGCTACAAGCCAATGCCGTTAAGGAGGGTTTACATTACTAAATCTAATGGTAAAGAACGTCCGCTAGGAATACCGACCATGCGTGATAGAGCAATGCAGGCACTGCACCTGTTAGCGCTAGAACCTGTATCGGAAACCAAAGCGGACAGACATAGCTATGGATTTCGTCCTCACCGCAATTGTGCTGATGCTATTGAACAATGTTTCGTAAACCTCAGTCGCAAGAGTAGTGCCCAATGGGTATTAGAGGGGGATATTAAAGGGTGTTTTGATTTCATTAGTCACGATTGGTTAATCGCTAATATCCCTATGGATAAAGTGATACTCAAGAAGTGGCTTAAATCCGGATTTATGGAATCTGGAAGTTGGAATCCAACAGAAGCAGGTACACCGCAAGGAGGAATTATTTCTCCTGTACTTGCGAATATGGCTTTAGACGGGCTAGATGCGGTGCTGGAATCTCATTTCGGGAAGAAAAACACCAAAGCTAGTTATAAAACTAAGGTTAACTATGTGCGATATGCTGACGACTTCGTCATCACTGGCATCTCGAAAGAGTTGTTAGAGCAAGAAGTACTGCCAATAGTTGAAGCCTTTATGGCGGATCGTGGGTTAGAACTGTCGAAGGAAAAAACATTAATCACACATATAGAGAATGGGTTTGATTTCCTAGGGCAGAACAGGGCGGGATCGCACTTT